>JAITMY010000057.1 GCA_031290755.1 Prevotellaceae bacterium | reverse complement strand
CGCCTTCTTCGAGGCCGAGCGCATCCACGCCGAGGCGCTCGTGGTGGCCGACTACTCCTTTGCCTACAGCCACTGGCGCGCCTCGCGCAGCCTCGACCAGTGGCTGCGCGAGGAGGGCGTGCCGGGCATCTACGGGGTGGACACCCGCGCCCTCACCAAGGCGCTCCGCGAGCGCGGCGTCATGCTGGGCAAACTCGCCGTCGAGGGATGCCCCACCCCCGAAGCCTTCCGCGACCCCGGCGAGGAGAACCTCGCCGCGCAGGTCAGCACCCGCGAGCTGAAAACCTTTGGCAGCGGCCCCGGCAGCAAGCGCCGCGTGGTGCTGGTGGACTGCGGCAGCAAGGGCAACATCGTCCGCTGCCTCACGCAGCGCGGCGCAGAGGTTACGCTCGCCCCCTGGGACTACGACTTCACCGCGCTGGCCTACGACGGGGTGATGGTGTCCAACGGCCCCGGCAACCCCCAGCAGTGCCGCCCCACCATAGCCCACCTGCGGAAGGCGCTGGCGCTGGGCAAGCCCATCTTCGGCATCTGCCTGGGGCACCAGCTGCTGGCGCTGGCCGCCGGCGCCGCCACCTACAAGCTCAAGTACGGGCACCGCGGCCACAACCAGCCCGTGATAGAGGCCGGCACCCAGCGTGCCTTCATCACCTCCCAGAACCACGGCTACGCCGTGGACGCCGCCACCCTCCCCGACGGCTGGGAGCCGTACTTCACCAACCTCAACGACGGCACCAGCGAGGGCATACGCCACCGCTCGCTGCCCTTCCGCTCCGTGCAGTTCCACCCCGAAGCCTGCGGCGGCCCCACGGACACAGAGTTCCTCTTCGACGAATTCATCTCGGCAATAGATAGCAGGGCGATGTGAACCCCTCACATCGGGCGATGTGAGCCTCTCACATCAGGCGTTAGCGTCTGCCCCCGTCAGGGCTGAGGCTCTGCCTGCTTTGGTAGCAAGGCGCTACAAGCCCCGCCGAAAATGCGCTTAAACACAGCGCCCCGACCTGTAACAGGTCGGGGCGCTTACTATCCCTTCAAGTAAGGCCTACGCCTTACTGCTTAACGATTTGCTCTGTGTAGGTTTTTTCGCCGAAGGCGAAGCGCACGAAGTAAATGCCCGGCGCTTCGGGGGCGTAGCTGTAGGTGTAGGTACCGGCAGCCTGCTGCTCGCCGCTCACCAGCTTACGAACGCATACGCTGCTGGCGCTGTACACGGCCACGCTCACCTTGCAGGCGCTGGGCAGCGTGTAGGTAACGGAGGCCACGTCCTTCACCGGGTTGGGGTAAACCGAATGTGTAACCTCCGGGGCAGGCTTGCTTTCGGTCACCGGCTGCTGCGCTGCGGCGTCTGCCGGGGGCGGCGTGAGGGCGGCCACGTTCACGTAGGAGGTGTTGGCGGCGCTCCCCTGAATGCCGGTGTACTGGAACACGACAAACACTGGGTAGCGAAACTCCTGCGCATACCACAGATACTTCACCTCCGTCATGCCGCTGGCGGCGCCGTACAGCTGCTCGGTGGTCTTCACGCGCAGCGCGTTGCGCAGCGTAACGCCGTTGGGCAGCTTCAGCGTGCCGTAGCCGTCCACCTCCGAAGAGTAGGCGCCGGTTATCGGGGTCTTGCTTGCGCCCTGCACCATGTAGCCTGCGTACTCGCCGCTGTGCTGGTCGAGGAAGCCAAACGGGTACCTCGTTTTGAGCACCGGCTGCTCGTAGAGTATGCTAAAGCCGGCGGCGGCGTAGCCGTAGTAGTCGTTGCCGTAGGGCGTAACGTCAAACCGGAAGGTAACGTTCCCCTGATGCCCCTGCACGGCCACGCCGCCTTCGCTGCCGTTCGTCAGCGTTTCGGTTTGCTCCGCGCCCTGTAGCTCCACGGCGCTAAAATCCCACACTGCGTTAGCTCCGCTCGCACCGGGTGAAACCGAGGACACCTTGTACGTCTGGTGCACATCGCCTGCACGTAAGCCGTGCTTCGCATAAGTAATTTCGGGCTGCTGCGCCATAGCTGCTACGGCTACCATTAGCCCACATGAGGTTGCTATAATCTTTTTCATCTGCATTTATATATTTTTTATTGGTTAAACTTCGCTGAAACATTTCTTCCTAAGACTTCAAAAGTATATTCTTTTTCGCCAACTACCAAAGGCTGCCAAGCTATTTTTTGTGATATAGCCCTAATTTCACAGTACAGAGGTTGGCTATAAGTACATTGCAAAGGCGCGTCAAGTGGAGGCGCTACCCTCTGTAGAAGCGCGTAAACACGCTTAGCGGTAGCTGCTTGCCGAACCTGTCGCGCACGGCCAGCTCTCCGCTTTCGCGCTGCGCAGGCCGTCCGAACGTGGTGGCCACCAGCGTGTCGCACACCACAGAGGAGAAGCCCAGCGCGTAGAGGTTGAGCACCACAAAGGCGCCTTTGCCTTCGAGCATACCGGCCACGCCGCGCATCAGCTCGGGCAACCCCTCGCTAAGCAGCCAGCGCTCGCCGTCGGGGCCGCGGCCGTAGGCCGGCGGGTCGAGGATGATGCCGCTGTAGCGCGCCCCGCGCCGCTGCTGCCGCTGCACGTACTTGAGGGCGTCGTCCACTATCCAGCGGATGCCGTCTAAGCCGCTGGCCTGCATGTTTTCGTTGGCCCAGCTGACGGTTTGCCGGATGGCGTCGAGGTGGGTAACGTCGGCGCCTGCCGCCCGCGCCGCCAGCGATGCGCCGCCGGTGTAGGCAAAGAGGTTGAGCACCTTGGCCTCCCTGCGGGGCAGCTTCCGGCAGGCGGCGTAGATGAAGTCCCACTGGGCGGCCTGCTCGGGGAAAATGCCGACGTGCTTGAACGAGGTGAGGGCGCAGCGCAGCTGCATGTCGAGGCCGCTGTGGCGGTAGCTCACCGGCCAGCGGTCGGGCATGCCTGCCTTCACGCTCCACGTGCCGCGCTCGTCGGGGTTGCTCTTGGCGCCCGTGGCGTGGCGAAAGGTGGCATGAGCCAGCTGCTGCCACTCGCCTTCGGGCATGGAGGGCGCCCAAATAGCCTTCGGCTCAGGCCGCCGCGTGATGAAGCGGCCAAAGCGCTCCAGCTTCTCGAAGCCGCCGCAGTCTATCAGCTCGTAGTCCGAAAAGTGGTCGGGGAAAAGAATGTCTATCCGTGCCTCCTGCATACGCGCTACTCCTCTATCCACGCAATGATTTCCGGCGCATCGGGGCGGGTCTTGGGCGGCACGGATTTGACCCACTGCCCCTCCGCATCAATCAGGAACTTCTGAAAGTTCCACGTAACCTCGGCATCGGCCTTGCCGTTTTCGCGCTGCCGGGTGAGCCACTGGTAGAGCGGGTGCATGTCGTCCCCCTTCACCGAAATCTTTTCCATCATGGGAAAGGTAACGCCGTACTTGTTTGTGCAAAACGCTTTTATCTCCTCGCTGGTGCCCGGCTCCTGCCCCCTAAAGTTGTTGGCAGGGAAGCCTACGATGGCGAAGCCGCCCTGCGCGTACTTTTCGTACAGCTGTTGCAGCTGCTCGTACTGCGGCGTGAGGCCGCAGCGCGAGGCCACGTTGACCACCATAACTTTTTTCCCCTTCAGGGAGGATAGCGGGAAGTCTTCGCCGTCGATGGTCTTCACGGTGAAGCCGTAGAACCCGCTCTGCGCCGTCGCTCCGCACAGCGGCAGGAGCAACAGCAGGATGAAGTAAATCTTTTTCATACGTAGCCTTCTATTGGTTTATAAGATGGTTGCCTCCTCCGGCCTGTAGCCCACGTCTGCCAGCAGCTTCGCGCCCATTGCGGCGGTGGTGGCCAGCTGGTCGCAGCGCTCGTTGTTGGGGTTGCCGTCGTGCCCCTTGACCCACGCGAAGCGCACCCTGTGCTTGCGGTACACCCGCAGCAGGCGTAGCCAGAGGTCGGGGTTCTTCTTCCCCTTGAAGTTGGGCGAGGCGGCCCACGCAAACACCCACCTCTTTTCGACGGCGTCCACCACGTACTTCGAGTCGGAGTAAACCGTTACCTCGCAGCCCTCCGTCTTCAGGGCTTCCAAGCCGACAATGACCGACAGGAGCTCCATGCGGTTGTTGGTGGTGAGCGTGTAGCCCTGCGACAGCTCCCGACGGTGAACGCCGGCAATCAGAATAGTCCCGTAGCCCCCCGGCCCCGGGTTGCCGCGGGAGGCGCCATCGGTGTATATCACAACTTTTGCCATTTGCTTCCCTATATCTTTATTGGTGGCGTGGTACCCTTGCGCTGCTCGAACTTTTGCTGCACTATCTCCTGCACCGACACGCTCTTTATCTTGCTTTCGAGCCACGAGGTGAGGTCTAAGTACAGGAACGGGCGCTTTTCGTAGGGCATGTTTTCGTACCTGAGCAGCTTCTCGCGCAGCTGGCGGAACCGCTCGTGGATGTCGCTGCGGTAGAGCGTATCGAGCTTGCGCAGGAAGGCCAAAAACTCGCGCTGCACGAGGTTGAGGTCGTTCATCTTGACCAGAAAGCGGTAGGTTGACTTCAGCTGGTACTCCATCATAACGTCGTCGTTGCTCTCGTAGGTGGCCATGAGCCTCAGGATGCGGGCGAAGCATTGCAGGTCGGAGCGCACGTCCTCGTCGCGCGTGTCGATAATCTTGTTGAGGAACGAGATGGAGGCCTTCACGTTGCCGCTGCCGAAGTACAGGCTGGCCACCTTGTAGTAGAACACGAGGATGTGGTGCTGGTCTATCTTGCTCTTGTTGTCGTCGACGAAGGCAAGTATCTCCGGTATCTGCGCCACGCCCTGGGTGAACGAGCCTTCCATGAAGTGCAGGTTCATGCAGCTGGCGTAGTAGAAGGAGTGCGCGAGGATGCTCGCGTTGGCGTTGCGGATGTTCTCCTTGCCGTCTATCTCGGCGCGGAGCATCCCCAGCACCTCCGTGAAGCGCTGGTAGTGGCGCAGAAAGAAGAGGCTTTCGAGCAGGTAGTTGAACGACTTAAAGTAGAGGTCGGACAGGCTGTGCTTGAGCGTGGGGTGCTCGCTGAACAGGTCAACGTTGCGCTGCGTGCTGCGGTAGCACGCCACGAAGTCCTGCTTGATGTAGCTGTACCAGTAGTTGGACAGGTTCATGTACAGCTGCTCGTACACGCCCTGCTTGCGCGCGTCGAACCCGGGGCGGTGGCGGGTAAAGAAGTCATCAACGTACATTATGTCGTTGAGGTTGCGCACGTGGCCGCGCTTGAGGTACAGCGCGTAGAGCTGGATGGCGAGGTTGGAGAACTCGCTGGCCTTTTGTATCGTGTGGCTCAGGTTAAGCACCTCGTTGGTGAGGTCGTCCGCGCGGGTGGTGGAGCTGCGGGTGATGAACTGCGACTCTATCAGCTTCTCAAACTCCACCACCTCCAGCGCAATGGTGAACTGCTGCCGCTCCATCGCCTGAAGCTTGGCGCGGTCGAGCACCTTCAGGCTTTGCCGGTACATGCCCTTGGCGTAGAGCAACCGCGCAAAGTCCAGCTGCTCGTGCAGCGAAATGTCGTCGTAGCTGCCCACGCCGCTTTGCCGCAGGCTGGTGAGCAGCTGGTGGCAAAGGTAGCTCTTCACGTTGGCCAGCTGGCGCTTGGGCACCCGGCTGCTCTTCAGTATCCACGCCTCGTCGTAGCCCGCCGCCGCGTCCAGCGCGTCAAACAGGGCAAGGAACTTGGCGTGCCTGCTGTCGTCGAGGCGGGTGGCGTAGAGGCGGAACGAGCGCTTCTCGGCCTTGGTCATTGACCGGATAAGCTCCTGCACCGCGTCGGGCTTGGCTTTGTCGGCTTCCATTGCCCCTTACTTCTTGCGCTCGGCTACGGCGATGGCCAGCTCGCGCAGCTGCCCCTCGTCCACCCGCGAGGGCGAGTCTATCATCACGTCGCGGGCGGCGTTGTTCTTCGGAAAGGCGATGTAGTCGCGGATGCTGTCGGCGCCGCCGAACATGGCGCACAGGCGGTCGAAGCCAAAGGCTATGCCGCCGTGGGGCGGGGCGCCGTACTTGAAGGCGTTGAGCAGGAAGCCGAACTTGCGCTCCGCCTCCTCCCGCGTGAACCCCAGCACGCTGAACATCTGCTGCTGCACCCCCGCGTCGTGGATGCGGATGGAGCCGCCGCCCAGCTCCACGCCGTTCACCACAAAGTCGTAGGCGTTGGCGCGCACCTGCGCCAAGTCCTCCCGCCTGCTGGAGGCAAACTTCTCCCTGTCCTCGGGCTGCGGCGAGGTGAAGGGGTGGTGCATGGCGTAGAAGCGCTGCGCCTCGTCGTCCCACTCCAGCAGGGGGAAGTCCACCACCCACAGCGGCGCGAACACCCCCTTGGGGCGCAGGCCAAGGCGGCTGCCCACCTCGAGGCGCAGCTCGCTCAGGGCGGCGAGCGTCTGCCGCCGGCCGCCGGCCAGCATCAGGATAAGGTCGCCCGGCTGCGCCCCGAAGGCGCCGGCAACGGCCCGCAGCGCGTCGGGCGCGTAGAACTTGTCCACGCTGGACTTGATGCCGCCGTCCTCGCCAAGGCGCGCGTACATCAGCCCCTTGGCGCCTACCTGCGGGCGCTTGACCCAGTCGGTGAGCTCGTCCAGCTGCTTGCGGGTGTAGGCGGCGCAGCCCTTGGCGCAGAGGCCGCCGAGGTACTGCGCGCCGTCGGCCACGGCAAAGCCCCTACCCTGCATCAGGGCGGTGAGCTCGCGCAGCCGCATGTCGAAGCGCGCGTCGGGCTTGTCGCAGCCGTAGTCGCGCATGGCCTCGGCGTAGGTCATGCGGGGGATGTCCGCCAGCGCCACGCCCAGCACCTCCCTGAAGAGGTGGCGCATCAGGCCGCCGAAGGTGCGCAGGATGTCCTCGCGCTCCACGAAGGCCATTTCGCAGTCTATCTGCGTGAACTCGGGCTGCCGGTCGGCGCGGAGGTCTTCGTCGCGGAAGCAGCGCGCTATCTGGAAGTAGCGGTCGTAGCCCGCCACCATGAGGAGCTGCTTAAAGGTCTGCGGCGACTGGGGCAGGGCGTAGAACTCGCCGGGGTGCACCCGCGAGGGCACCACGAAGTCGCGCGCGCCTTCGGGGGTTGACTTTATCAGGAAGGGGGTTTCGATTTCCCAGAAGCCCTGCGCGTCCAGGAAGCCGCGGGCCTCCTGCGCCACGCGGTGGCGCAGCGCCAGCGCCCTGCGCAGGGGGTTGCGCCGCAGGTCGAGGTAGCGGTACTTGGCGCGGAGCTCCTCGCCGCCGTCGCTCTCGTCCTCAATCGTGAAGGGGGGCACCTCGGCGGCGTTGAGCACCGCCAGCTGCGCCAGCCGGATTTCGACCTCGCCCGTGGGGATTTTGGCGTTCTTGCTGGTGCGCTCTACCACCGCGCCCGTGGCCTGCACCACGAATTCGCGCCCAAGGCGCCCCGCGGCGCTGCGCACGGCGGCGGGGGCCTCCTCGTCCACCGCCAGCTGCGTGAGGCCGTAGCGGTCGCGCAGGTCGATAAACGTCATGCCGCCGAGCTTGCGGATGCGCTGCACCCAGCCCGCAAGGGTTACGGTTTGCCCTGCATCGGCGAGGCGTAGCTCGCCGCAAGTGTGTGTTCTGTACATAGTCTTTACTTGGATTAATGCCCCTAAGGTAGCAATTCTTTTCTCTGAAAGCCAGCGAGGGAGCCTCTCCCTTGCTGGCGAGGGAGCCTCTCCCTTGCTGGCGGGGGAGCCTCTCCCTTGCTGGCGAGGGAGGAGGGCACCCTACACGGCGGTTAGCTGTTTTTCGAGGGTGCACGACTTTGGCTCCTTTAGCGACTTGTTGCCGCCGCTGTACTGCGTAACCACCCTGAGGTGGTAGGCGGCGCCGGCGCCGTGCAGCGTGGCGGGCACCACCACAATCAGCCGCGAGGGCTCGTTCTGGACGACGTCGGCGGCGGGCACGCGCACGCTGCCGGAGGCCCCGTCGAGCCACACGCCGACGCTCTCGTGGTCGCCGGCGATCTTGATGTTGTGCCCCGTGATGGTGGCGTTGCCGCCCAGCGTGATGCGGCTGTTCACGTCGCCGGTTTTGGCGTCCTTCACCTCGCTGAGGGCGATGGTGGCGCTCGGCTCTACGCGCTTGAGCTGCAGCTTCTCTGCCGCGGCAACGAGCGCCTTGCTGGGGGTTACGCGCACGGCTACCTTGGTGGGCGCCTCGCCGTCGTGAAACGTGCCGGGGATGGAGAAGTGGATGTGCGTGAGCTCGCCGTTGTAGGCCTCGCCGTGGTGCGCCCACTTCAGGATAATTTCGCCCAGGGCCATTATCGCCGCCGCGGCTTCGGGCTTGCTGATGCCGATGTTGCGGTCGAGCAGCTCCTCCACGAGGTCGGCGTTGTTGTGCACGTGCACGTTCACCGGGTGCGCCATCTTGTCGGTGGCGTCCGGCGTAATCAGGTTGTCTTGTAGTACATACTCTAACATGGTGTTCTCCTTTTTTAAGAGGGTTTGTAATTTACCTTTCGGGGGCAAATATACAGCTTTTGCGCACGCGCGCAACAGCTGCGGCAAGAAAAAAAGCATGCGGGGCGGGGGCTACTTCACGAGCAGCTTCTGGGCGCCGGCCTTGCCGTCGGGGAGGGTCACCACCAGCAGGTAGAGGCCGGGCTGGGCGGGGGCCTTCAGCGTGCGGGGGCTGCGGAAGGTGGCGAGCTGGGCGCCGCCCACGCCGTAGAGGGCTACGGTGTAGCCGGCGGCGCCGTCGGGCAGCGCGAGGGCTACGTCGGCGCCGGCGGCCACGGGGTTGGGGTAGAGGCCTACGGCTACCTGCCGGGCGGCCTCCACGCCGGTGGCGGCGCCTACGACGCTCACCACGGCGGTGTCGCGGAAGCCGCCGTCGGCGGTGGTGGCGACGATGTACACGGGCGTGCCGGTGGGTGCGCCGGCCAGGCCGGCAACGAGGCCGCCGTTGTCCACGGTGGCCGTGGCCTCGTCGGTGCTGTGCCAGCTGACGGCGGCGTTGTCGGCCTGGGCGGGGAGCACGGCGGCGGTGAGCTGCACGGTTTTGCCAACCTCTACGACGGGGGTTCGGGGGGCTACGGTAACGCCGGTTACGGGCACGGTTACGGTAACGGCGCAGGTGTCGGTGAGGCCGTTGTCGGTGTGCGCCACGATGCCGGCCACGCCGCCCTTCAGGCTCGCCACTACGCCGTTGGACACGGTGGCCACCTCGGGGTTGGTGCTTGTCCACGTTACGGCTTTGTGGTTAGAGCTGGCGGGGGACACGGTGGCCTTGAGGGCGAGGGTGGCGGGGTAGGTGAGGCGCTCCTCGCGCCTGTCTAAGGTGATGGACGAGGCGGGCACGTCGGAGACCTGCACGGTGGCCTGCACCGGGTAGGAGGCTACGAGCCGCCCCTGCTGGCGGCAGGCGAGGGCTACGGTGTCGCCGTCGGCGAGCAGGAGGGCGGCCACGTCGAGGTCGCAGGCGGCGGCAGGCTCCACGGCTACGGTGGCGAGGTAGCCCCTGCGGTGGCCGCTGACCTTGTACACGTCGAGGGCGGTGGCGCCCGCGGGCAGGTCGAGGGTCAGGGTGTTGGTGGACGCGCTGCTCACGGTTGCCGGAGCGCTCTGGTAGCGCAGGTAGGGGAAGCCTTTGCCTTCGGGGATGGCCCAGGTGGAGGCGAAGTCCCAGCCCGCGGTGGCGTAGGGGGTGGCGGTCAGGGCGTCGGCCAGGGCCAGCTGTGCGCCCTCGGTGGTGGCGTTGGGGGTGGCCTTGAGCGCGCCGGAGGCGCTCACCAGCCTCATGCTGTCGTAGCCCGCGTTGCCCGCGGCGGTGAGCGCGCTCACGGCGCCGCTGCCGGCGGCGCTGGCGCCGTAGATGCGGTGGCCGTTGGCGCCGCTGCGGTAGAGCTCGGGCTGGAGGGCTACGGAGTTGAGGATGTCTATCTTGGCGTACGCTCTGGTGGCGTAGGCCACCAGCCCGCCCACGCGGAGGTTGGTGGCTGCCGGAGCGGTGTCGCCCCCTACCACGCCGGCGGCGTAGCACCGTTCGAGGGTGATGCGCGTGGCGGTGTCAGCCGAGGCAGAGAGTATTTGGAGGTGCCCGGCGATGCCGCCGACGTAGGCGTAGTGCGGGGCTACGGCCTCGCTCCACACCCGCGCGCTGCTGTAGCA
>JAITMY010000008.1 GCA_031290755.1 Prevotellaceae bacterium | reverse complement strand
TCACGAAGTGCTTGTTTTCGGGCAGGTTGATGATGTAGTCGGGGCGAACGTTGGCGCCCTCGTCGGTCTTAAAGTTTTCCTGCTTGCGGAAGTGCACGTTGCGCACGAGGCCTGACTTTTCCAGCAGCAGCTCCAGCTGCATTTCGCCCCAGTCGCCCTGCACCTTCGAGTCGCCCTTGAGCGCGCGCGTGAGCCGCCCCGCCTCTTCGGTCATCTGCCGGTTGGCCAGCACCATCAGCTCCAGCTCCTTGCGCAGCGAGGCCTTTTCGCGCGTTTCGTGGTTGTAGGTGTCCTCCACCTTCTTTTCAAAGTCGCGGATTTTTTCCTTGAGCGGGTTGAGGATGTTGGATATTTTTTCTTCGTTCACGGCCACGAACTTCTGGCTTTTCTCGTCGAAAATTTTACCCGCCAAGTTTTCAAACTCCACGTGCAGCTTCCGCTGCACGGCTTCCAGCTCCTGCTTGCTCTGCTCAAGCCGCTCGGTGAGCAGGCGGTTGGCCTCCTGCACCGCCGCGCAGCTCGACGCCTTGGCTTGCAGCTCGGTGTTGCAGGCCGCCAGCTCCTCCCGCAGCTCGCTGTAGAGCGTTTTGAGCACGTAGCGCTGCTCCACCTCCTCCTGCGCCAAGCCTCTGCTGCCGCCCGCGTACTTTTGCTTGGCGGCGAACCACGCTGCCGCTCCCCCCAGCGCTACGCCTGCTATTAAGAACAATATGTTCATCCTTACTGTTAAATTAAATTAATTTTTCGTCGTCTCCTCGGCCATAGAAGTTGAACAATGGCTCGTAAGCGCGGCAAAGGTACGAAAATTAGCCGGTAGGGAAAACATTTTCATGTTTTTTTGTAGGTTATGAAAAAATCGCTACCTTTGGCACCTAAGTATGGTTATGTATTGTTCAACAGTCAAACTAAAAAACAGTATTACTATGAAACGCTTTTTTACCCTTTCAGTGTGCTGCGCTGCAGTAACTTTTGCTGCGCAAGCGCAGGAAATCAAGGTGCCCGACATCGAATCCCTGCGCAAGGACGTTGTCAAGCTCAACGCGGACACGGCGAACCCTAAAAAGAAGGAGAGCCCCAAAACGTGGATAGCGCGTGGCGAAAAACTGGTGAAGGTCTATGATAAGGCCACCATGAGCGCGGCGCCGAATATGCACAAGGCCATTTTTTCGGCGCTCACCAAGAACACGGCGAGCGAAAAGGTGGCCGACCAGCAGTACGACGTGCTGGTGTTTCCCTCCATTAAGCTGTACTTCGACTCCCTCGGGGTGCTTGCCTTCTGGAAGGAAACCACCTCGGCGGTTGACCAGCCGCTGTCGCAGGCCTACGCCTCCTACCTTAGAGCCATTGCGCTGGACGCGCAGGGCAAGCAGGCCAAGAAGGAGAAGGAGGCTTTGAGCGACCTTGCCGCCAAGCTCCGCGCCGAGGGCGCCAACGCCTACGCTGGCGGGAGTCTCAAGTTGGCGCAGCGCTACTTCGTAGAGGCGGTGGAGGCCGCGCGGCACCCCTTAGTGGGGCGCCTTGACACGTCTGTTGCCTACTACGCAGGCCTCATGTCGCTCACCGCCGAGGCGCTCAACTACGAGGATGCAATTCGCTACTTCAAGCTCTGCATCGACAACTCCTACACGGCGGACGGAAGCATCTACTCCTCCATTGCCAAGGCCTACGAAGGAGTGGGCGACAGCGTATCGCGGAAGCAGGCGCTGCTGGACGGCTTTGCGAAGTTCCCCTCCAATCAGGCGATACTGATTGAGCTTATCAACCTCTACATGAGTTCGGGCGAAGACCCCATCCGAATTATAGACCTGCTAAAGCGGGCGCAAGAGTTGGAGCCATCTAACGCCACGCTGTACTTTGCGGAGGGCATGTTGTACGAAAAGCTGAAAATGCCGGAAGATGCAGAGCGTATATACCTTAAAACGGTAGAGGTGGACTCCTCCAACTACAACGCCTACTACAACATAGGGGCGCTGTACTACAACAAGGCGGTGGAGTACACTAAGGAGCTCACCGAAATAAAAGATTATAAAAGCCCCAAAATTAAGGAGCTAAAAGGCAAGGTTAACGACGAATTGAAAAGGGCATTAAGGCCTTTCGTGAGGGCATACGAGCTGCAACCTAACGATAAGTTTGCGCTGGAGAACATAAAAAATATCTACTATCACTTCAGCGGTGAGAGCAAGGAGATGGCAGACAAGTTCAAGGAGTACAACGAGAAGCTGATGCAGCTGCAAGGCACCGCAGAGGCGCAATAGAAAACTTACGCCGAACAATGAACATTAAGCCATTTGCAGGGATTCGTCCCCCAAAAGAGTTTGCGAAGGAGGTAGCCTCGCGCCCGTACGACGTGCTTAGCTCGCAAGAGGCTAAGGAGGAGGCGAGCGAAAAATCCTTGCTACACATCATCAAGCCTGAAATAGACTTTGACCCGATTGCCGACGAGCACGACGAGCGGGTGTACGCCAAAGCGGTTGAAAGCTACAAGCGGTGGCGGGAAAAGGGCTGGCTGGTGCAGGACAGCAGGGAGCGCTACTACATTTACGCGCAGACCATGAATGGCCGCACGCAGTATGGTTTGGTGGCCTGCTGCCACTTCGAGGACTACCTTAGCGGAAAAATTAAAAAGCACGAGCTTACCCGCAAGGAGAAGGAGGATGACCGCATGGCGCACATCCGCGCCCAGAACGCCAACATTGAGCCTGTGTTTTTTTCCTACCCCAACGTGGCCGAAATGGACAGCATCGTTGCCTCCGTGACCGCCACTGCACCAACGTATGATTTTGTTGCCGCGGATGGCTTTGGGCATAAGTTTTGGGTGGTTGACGATGAGGCGCTAATGGAGCGCATCACCGGCATATTTGCAGGCATACCAGCCTTGTACGTTGCCGACGGGCACCACCGCACCGCTGCCGCGGCAAGAGTGGGCGAGGAGAAGAAGCAGGGCAACCCCAACCACACGGGCAAGGAGGAGTACTGCTACTTCTTGGCCGTCATTTTCCCCGACACGCAGCTGGCCATTATGGACTACAACCGCGTGGTGAAAGACCTCAACGGCCTCACGGCGGCGCAGCTGCTGCAAAAGTTGGAGGCCTCCTTCGCGGTGAAGGACATGGGCGCGAGCGCCTACCGCCCCAACGCGCTGCACAACTTTTCGATGTACTTGGCCGGTCGCTGGTATTCGCTCACGGCCAAGCCCGGCACCTACAACAACGCCGACCCCGTTGGTATGCTCGACGTTACGGTGCTGAGCGACCTTGTGCTGGATAGGGTGCTGGGTATAAAAGATTTGCGCGTTGACAAGCGCATTGACTTTGTGGGGGGGCTGCGCGGCCTTGGCGAGCTGCAAAAGCGGGTGGACAGCGGCGAAATGGCGGTGGCCTTCGCGCTTTACCCCGTGTCGATGAAGCAGCTCATGGACATAGCGGACACAGGCAACATTATGCCTCCGAAAACCACGTGGTTTGAGCCTAAGCTGCGCAGCGGCTTGGTGATACACGAGTTGAAGTAACGGCTTATTTTGGTAACTTTGCCTCACAAAAAGGGCATAAAATATTGACATGAAAGACAACAACAAAACGCAGTCGGACAACTACATGGCCGACAACATTCAGGTACTTGAAGGCTTAGAGGCCGTTCGCAAGCGCCCCTCCATGTACATTGGCGACGTGGGGGACAGGGGGTTGCACCACTTGGTTTACGAGGTGGTGGACAACTCCATAGACGAGGCAATGGCCGGCTACTGCAAGAACATAGACGTGTGCATTAACGAAGACGGCTCCGTTACTGTAACCGACGACGGGCGCGGTATTCCGGTCGATTTTCACGAGAAGGAGCAGATGTCGGCCTTGGAGCTGGTGCTGACCAAGCTACACGCCGGCGGCAAGTTCAACAAGGAGACGTACAGCGTTTCTGGCGGCTTGCACGGCGTGGGCGTTTCGTGCGTCAACGCCCTGTCCATCATGCTGCTGGCCGAGGTGCACCGCAACGGAAAGGTTTACCAGATGGAGTTCAGCCAAGGTATTCCGCAAACCCCCCTGAAGGAGGTCGGCACCACCAATTTGTGCGGAACGGTTATCACCTTCAAGCCCGATGCCGAAATATTCAAGCAAACTGTTGACTTCAAGTATGATATACTGTCGAGCCGCCTGCGCGAGCTGGCCTACCTCAACAAGGGTATCCGCCTGAACCTAACCGATAAGCGCACGGATGATCAAGATAAGAGCGCAGAAAACCCGCCGGTGGTCAAAAGCGAAACATTTTTTTCGCTAGAAGGCCTGAAGGAGTTCGTGGACTACCTCGATGCGAGCCGCGAAAAGCTGATAGCCAGCCCTATATACCTTGAGACCGAGCGAAACAACGTGCCGGTGGAAATCGCATTGCAGTACAACATGGGCTACAGCGAGAACGTGCACTCCTACGTTAACAACATCAACACGATAGAGGGGGGAACCCACCTCTCCGGCTTTCGCCGTGGCTTGACCACCACGCTGAAAAACTTTGCCGAAAAGAGCGGGATGCTGACCAAAATCAAGTTTGAAATTGACCCGGCGGACTTCCGCGAAGGCCTTACGGCGGTTATCTCCGTGAAGGTAGGCGAGCCGCAGTTTGAGGGGCAAACCAAGACCCGGTTGGGCAACAACGAGGTTACCGCTGCGGTGTCGCAGGCGGTGAGCGCGGCGCTGGAGAACTACTTAGAGGAGCACCCCAAGGAAGCTAAGCTTATCGTTGACAAGGTAATCCTTGCAGCCACGGCGCGCCACGCCGCCCGCAAAGCGCGGGAGATGGTGCAGCGCAAGTCCGTGCTTTCAGGCGCAGGCCTGCCCGGCAAACTGTCGGATTGCTCGAACCGCAACCCCGAAAAGTGCGAAATCTACCTCGTGGAGGGCGACTCCGCCGGAGGATCGGCCAAGCAGGGGCGGGATAAGGACTTTCAGGCCATTTTGCCGCTGCGCGGAAAAATCCTGAACGTTGAAAAGGCGATGGACCACAGGATTTTTGAAAGCGAGGAAATCAAGAATATTTTCACGGCGCTGGGCGTAACCATAGGCACCGAGGAGGACAGCAAAGCGCTTAACCTTAGCAAGCTGCGCTACTTCAAAATCATCATCATGACCGATGCGGACGTGGACGGCAGCCACATTGCCACCCTCATCATGACGTTCTTTTTCCGCTACATGAACGACCTCATCAAAAACGGGCACCTCTACATTGCCACGCCGCCGCTCTACTTGGTAAAGAGGGGCAAGCAGGAGCAGTACTGCTGGAACGACGACCAGCGCCAGCAGGCGATAGAGGCCATAGGCAAGGGCAAGGAGGGTGGCGTGAACGTGCAGCGCTACAAAGGTCTTGGCGAGATGAACCCAAATCAGCTGTGGGATACCACCATGAACCCCGAAAACCGCATGTTGCGGCGGGTTACCATCGACAGCGCAGCCGAGGCCGACCGCATTTTCTCTATGCTCATGGGCGACGATGTGCCGCCACGTCGGGAATTCATTGAAATGCACGCCAAGTACGCCAACATTGATGCCTAACGGCCTATCCTCATGTACAAAAATTGTTAATATCTTTTGGAATTGGAAATAAAGCATTACCTTTGCAGCGTTGTCAGAAATAGTTTATGGTTGAAAAATAAAAAAACTTGTGCTATGAAAAGAATTTTAATTGTGTTGCTTGGCGGTTTGGTGCTTGTAAGTTCCTGTGGCCGTGCAAATAGGAAAGCAGAGGAGAAGCAGGCTAACGTGGAGAGGATTCGGGTGCGGCAGGACAGCATTCGCCAGGTGGACGCGACGCGCATGCTGGAGTTGAGGCTACAAGCTCGGCAAGA
>JAITMY010000154.1 GCA_031290755.1 Prevotellaceae bacterium | reverse complement strand
GCTTGCCGCCGTCGGCAACGGCGGGCTGAGCGGCGCACCGCTCACGCAGCGGTCGCTGGAGGTGGTGCGCTATATTAGCCAGAAAACGAACGGACAGCTGCCCATCATTGGCGTGGGGGGCATTATGACGGTGCAGCATGCGCTCAACATGCTGCACGCCGGCGCCTCACTTATCCAAGTCTATAGCGGATTTATCTACCAAGGGCCGGGGTTCGCCAAGCAAATTTGCCGCGCCATCGCCAAGCTTCCATAAATTTCTTTGCGTGATGCTCCGTTCTTCTCTCTTTTTTTATACCTTTGCCCCGTTCTTTTTTCATAAAACTACGTAGCTATGAAAACATATTCATGCCTGCTTTGGTGCTTTGCGCTGCTTGCGCTGCCTCTACTACCGGCTAAGGCCTTGGAGCTGCCGGAGGATAAAGGCCTGCCGTCGGATAACCTGCCCCTCAATAAGGAGGTGGTGAGCGCTCCGGTCGTCCTGTTTGGTGACACGGCGTTTTTCTTGTACCTCGACGTTGGCGGCGTAACCGTTAAAAGGCGTGCTAAGGTTGTTACCGAAAACATTCTTGAGCTGGCAGATGACCTGCTGTTTAAGGCCGACTCTCTTGTTGTACACGCCAGCGAGGGATTTTACTCGGTTGTTTACAAAAGTAAAGTGCTCATTGGGGTGTCGGACAAGCAGGGCTACGCGGCGGAAAAGTCAAGCAAAGCGCTGGCAGAGGAATACCGTGATGCTATTGCTACGGCGATTATCCGAGAGCAGAGTAAAAACGTGTGGTATATCCTCCTGAAGCAGGTGCTGTTTACACTTGTAATCATTGCCGCCCTTTACTTTGGCATCAAGTACCTGAACATCCTCTTCCGCAGGCTGCAAATCTTCACGCAGCGGCGCCGCAAGGAAAGGACTATCAAGGCGCTCTACTCCCTGATGGATGCCGACAAGCAGGCGGCTTTTATCGTTGCGGCCCTTAAAGTGCTCAAGTACGTCCTGATAGCCATTGCCTGCTACGTATGCCTGCTGGCGCTGTTCCGGCTTTTCCCGTCCACGCAGTGGCTGTCGGATACGCTCGTGGGCTACATCACCGCGCCGCTCAAGGTCATCTTTTTTGCCGCGTGGGGCTACCTCCCCCACCTCTTTGCGGTGATCATCATCGTAGCCCTGTTCCGCCTCGCATTCAAGGCGCTTCGCATCGTGGCTGGCAAAATCGGCGCGGGCGCCATCGCCTTCAAGGGGTTCCAGCCGGAGTGGGCGAAGCCTACCTACCAAATCGTGCGGGTGGTGCTGGTAGTCTTCCTGCTTATCTTCATCTTCCCGCACCTCCCGAACTATGACAGCGAGGCGTTCAAGGGCGTGTCGGTGCTGATGGGCGTGCTGCTCTCGCTGGGGTCAACGGCAGTGGTGGGCAACGTGGTGGCGGGGCTGGTTATCACCTACATGAACTCGTTCCGCGTGGGCGACCGCATCAAAATGGGCGAACACACGGGCAACGTGGTGGAAAAAACAGCGCTCGTAACCCGCATACGCACGCCCAAGAACGAGGTGGTAACTATTCCGAACTCAAGCATCATGGCGGCCCAGACAATTAACTTCACCGCCTCGGCCAAGGAGTACGGCCTTATCCTGCACACGAAGGTAACGATGGGCTACGAGGTGGATTGGCGCAGGGTGCACGCGCTGCTGATTGAGGCCGGCCTGAAAACCTCCCACGTGCTGCGGGATCCGGCGCCGTTTGTGCTGCAAACAGCCCTTGACGACTTCTACGTGTCGTACCAAATCAACGTGTACACCGCCGAGGCGGATGAAATGATAGGCATCTACTCAAGCCTCCACCAGAACGTGCAGGACGTGTTCAACCGCGAGGGGATTGACCTCGTGCTCCCCCACGTAGTGGCCGTGAGGGGGCCGGGAGCGGAGGGAACGGCTAAGTAGCTTAATAGCAGAAAATGAATAAATTAATAGCATACCTCACAGAAGAAAAGCAGGCAAAGCACTGCGAAGGCAGTAAAAACTTTTGAGTTAGCAAGAGATGAACTTTAAAGTGAGCTGATTTTTCACCTCGCCCTCCTACAGCCCCCACGGTGCGGCATCGCTGGGCATGCGCCAGTCGCCCCGCGGCGAGAGGTTGATGGCGCCTACCTTGGGGCCGTCGGGCATGCAGGAGCGCTTGAACTGCTGCGAGAAGAAGCGGCGCAGGAAAACCGTTAGCCCGCGCCGGATTGCGGGGGGGGGGTAGGCGCCCCTGAAGGCGTGGTTGGCAAGGAAGGCAATCTTTTCGGGCGAGAACCCCCAGCGCACAAAGTAGTAGAGGAAGAAGTCGTGCAGCTCGTAGGGGCCTACGATGGCCTCGGTTTGCTGCGCGATGGCGCCGTCGGGGGCGGCGGGCAGCAGCTCGGGGCTTACCGGCGTGGCGAGCACATCCTTCAGGGTGGCCGCGGCAGCCCCGCCGAGCCGCTGCGCGGCCCACGCCACGAGGTGGCGCACCAGCGTTTTGGGGATGCCGCTGTTCACGGCGTACATCGACATGTGGTCGCCGTTGTAGGTAGCCCACCCCAGCGCCAGCTCCGACAGGTCGCCGGTGCCCACCACCAGCCCGTTGTGCTGGTTGGCCAAGTCCATCAGCACTTGGGTGCGCTCGCGGGCCTGCGTGTTTTCGTAGGTGATGTCGTGCAGGTCGGGGTCGTGGCCAATGTCCTTGAAGTGTTGCAGGGCGGCCTTGCGAATGGGGATGTCGCGCTGCGCAACGCCCAGCGCCTTCATCAGGCTGGCGGCGTTGCGGTGGGTGCGCGGGGTGGTGCCGAAGCCGGGCATGGTTACGCCGATGATGCGGCTGAGGTCGAGCGCGAGCTTGTCGCAGGTTTGGGCGCACACCAGCAGCGCCAGCGTGGAGTCCAATCCGCCCGACACGCCCAGCACCACGTGCTGCGCCTGCGTGTGCCGCCAGCGCTTGCTCAGGCCGCCTACCTGAATGGAGAAGATTTCGTGGCAGGCTTCGTCGCGCTGGTCGGGTGGGGGCACAAAGGGGTGCCGCTCGACGGGGCGCGTGAGGGTGAAACTGTCGGCGGCGGGCGGCGGCGCGTCTATCTCCATGCGGCGGTAGTTAGGCGTGGGGGTGCAGCAGGCGAAGCAGGAGCTGCGCCGCCGGTCGGCGCGGAGGCGCTCCACGTCCACCTCGGCCACCGTGAGCTGCGGGGCGAGGCTGAAGCGCTCGGCCTCGGCCACGATGCGCCCGTTTTCGGCGATGATGCCGTTGCCGGTGAACACCATGTCGGTGGTGGACTCGCCCGCGCCCGCCGAGGCGTAGGCGTAGGCCGCGATGCAGCGTGCGGACTGCTGCGCGACGAGCTGCCTTCGGTAGGCCTGCTTGCCCACCAGCTCGTTGCTGGCCGAGAGGTTGAAGAGTACCTCGGCGCCGTGCAGCGCCTGCTGCGAGCTGGGGGGGATGGGCGCCCACAGGTCTTCGCACAGCTCAACGCCGAAGGTGAAGCGGCCGCCCACGTCGAAGAGCAGGTCGGTGCCCAGCGGGGCGCAAAACCGGCCAAAGGTGATGCACGGCGTGGAGCACACGGTGCCGGGGGTGAACCAGCGCCTTTCGTAGAACTCGCCGCTGTTGGGCAGGTAGCACTTGGGCACAACGCCCATCACCTCGCCCCCGTGCAGCACCACCGCTGCGTTGAGCAGCCGGCTGCCGTAGGCTATGGGCATGCCCACAAGGACAACGAGCTTCAGGGTTGCCGTGCGCCGCAGGATTTCGGCCAAGGCCTGCTCGGCGTCGCGAATCAATTTTTCTTGAAGAAACAGGTCTGCGCAGGTGTAGCCCGTGGTGCACAGCTCGGGGAAGCACACCGCCTGCACCTGCGCGGCCTCGGCCTGCCCCGCCATGTCGGCGATGTGGGCGGCGTTGAAGGCGCAGTCGGCTACCTGCAAATCGGGGGTCGCCGTGGCGAGGCGTACAAAACCGTAGGGCATGGCGCTTTGTGCTTTAGCCGGAGGCTACACGCGCTGGCGAAGCACCTGCCTCACCATGTCGGGGTTGATAAGGCTGCCGCGCTGGGCAAAGCGCAGCGCGATAGGCTCGATGGCGCTGGCGTCAACCCCGTACTCCGACAGCTTGGTTTTTGTGCCCAGCGAGCGGAAGAAGGTTTCGGTGGCGTCAATGGCGGCCTCTGCCCGCTCTTCGGGCGAGCCTTTGGTGATGCCGAACACGCGCTCGCCCATTTGCACCAGCTTGGCCTGCTTTTGCCCGCGCAGGGTGCGCCACACGCCCGGCATCACCACGGCCAGCGTTTGCCCGTGGTCGAGGCCGTGCAGCGCCGTCAGCTCGTGCCCTATCTGGTGTGAGATCCAGTCCTCTGGCACCCCGCAGGCGATAAGCCCGTTGAGCGCCATCGTTGCCGCCCACATCACGTTGGCGCGGGCGTTGTAGTCCCTTGGCGACGACAGGGCTTTTGGCCCCTCCTCCACGAGCACCTGAAGGATGCTCTCCGCAAATCGGTCTTGCAGGGGCGCCTCGGCAGGCGGGTTCATGTACTGCTCGCACACGTGCACAAAGGCATCGACAACGCCGTTGGCCACCTGCCGGGGCGGCAGCGAGTAGGTGGTTTCGGGGTCGAGCACCGAGAATCTGGGGTACACCTGCGGCGAGGAGAACGACAGCTTTTCGCAGGTGGCGGCGCGGGTAATCACCGCGTTGCCGTTCATCTCCGAGCCGGTGGCGGGCAGGGTGAGCACCGCCCCGATGGGCAGCGCGTCAGGGACGGTAACGCCCCTGACGATGATGTCCTCCCACGGGTCGCCGTTGAAGCTCACCGATGCGGCTATCAGCTTGGCGCCGTCGAGCACCGACCCGCCGCCCACGGCCAGCAGGAACGTTACGCCCTCCTTGCGGATAAGCTCTACGGCCTTCATGCAGGTTTCGTAGCGCGGGTTCGGCTCAATGCCGCCAAACTCCAGCCACTTG
>JAITMY010000104.1 GCA_031290755.1 Prevotellaceae bacterium | reverse complement strand
TTTTTCTTGGTGTAGTGCTCTTGCGCTTCGCCTACCCCTTCGCCGGGGTAAAAAAACAAGCATAGAATATATTAAAGTTCTGGCGCTGGCGCTGGCGCTGCCGGTTCTTCTGCTTTCTTCGGCGTTCCGCTCATGAAGTGCAGGTCGGACACCGTGATTTTGATACGCGCCTGCGGCTCGGACTTTTCCTTGCTCAGCCACGCCTCCACGTCGGGCGCTCCCTCGATGATGACCCCTGTGCCTTTTTTCAGGTAGCTCGCAATGCCCGCTTTGTCCTTGTTGCGCCACAGGGCGCAGGCGTACCAGCTGGTAGCTTCTTTGTCGCCGCGCTTTTCGTTCACGGCAACGCTGAAGTTGATGGCGAGGCGCTCGCCGACTTCTTTGGCTTGGGCATCTTGTCCTAGCTGCCCGGCAATGATAATTTTTTGCATAATTAATTGATTTAATTGATAATAAAATAAATAAAATTGAAAATTAGTAATCTTCCTGTTCTTGTGTTTCCTTGCGCTTTTGTACGCTTTCTAAGTCCACTAACCCCAGCTTTGTGCGGTAGTCCCTCACTACCTGCACCTTCTCCATGCTCTCCCGGTAAACGTTTGTAAGCAGTAGCTCAAACTTTTCTTCGTCAGTGAGCACGTCGTTAACGGGCTGCAAGGCGTTGAAGTCATTGATAATGGCGTAGGCGGCTTCCAGCCACCAGGCAAATTGCTTTTGCTCGTTTTCATCGGTCGGATTATCTACAAAGCGCTCAAGGCATATCGGCTGTACCTCGCTGTCCGGGCGTTCGTCCTTGGGCTTTTTGGGGATGCGCTTGGTGTACTGCCGAAGCAGCGTTTCATACTGCTTGGCTACGGCGCCCGTTTCGTTTAAGAAAGTTTGAATGTCATTGATGACTTCTATCTGCGCTCGGGCGGTTACTTCCCGCTGCTCCAGCTCGGTTAGGTGGCGCACCGGCGGTATTTGATGCTTCACCTCCTTCCACGCCTCGTCAATGATAAAGCGGCCGTGAAACACCTTATACCTTATGCGCTGCTTGGCTTCATCCATTACCCGCCCTACAAAATCGCCTTGAGAGAGCTCCTCAATAACATCCTGTGGAATTTTACGCTCTTTCTGCTCGCTGTAGCTAATGGAAACTTCTCCCTCGTGGTTGACGGTCTTGCTCTGCTTGAGCACCTTTTTTTCGCCGAAGCTCTCGGATAGCTTACGGGCGGTTTCGCCCTTCACGGAGCCGGCGATAAGGTTGCCGCAGGTGTTGATAATCGTATCGGCGATTTTTTGCCCGTAGTCCCTTGTAATTTGCGTGTAGTCCTGAAATCCCAAGGCTACCGCGATTTTGTTGCTTCGCGCGGTGGCAATGAGGTTGTCAATGCCTTTAATGAACACGGTGGGCAGCTCATCTACGCCAAATAGCGTTGGGTGCGCCTTTTTGTTGAGCGCTTTGGCCATTTTTGAGAGGTACACGCTGCTTGCCAGCCCCAGTATGATGTCCTTCTGCGGGTCGTTACCAATGCAGAATACTAAAGGATTTTCCTTGCTGTTGACGTCCAGCGATATATTTTCTTCGGGGTGCTCTTTGCTCTCTGTCATCACGTAGCAAAGAAGTGGGTTGCTCATTCTGGCTAAGCCGATACGCGCGGAGGCCACCTGCCCTTGCAGCTGCTCAATGGCGCCCTGCTGGTAGGCCTCAATGAACGTGTTGGTGATGGTGCGCAAGCTGGGGTAAAACACGCTCAGCAGGGCGTACACAGGGAACAGGTTCGTGATTTCGCCGCCTACCAGCGCCAGCACGTGCGGTAGGGATTGGTACTTGCCGTCGAAAAGAACACCCAGCACAAAAATGGCTACCGCCGTGTAGTTCTTGGCGCTTTCGCCAAAGAAGTCGCCCTGCTTCTCGGCAAGGTTGCGGTTGAGCGCCAGCAGCAGCACTTCGGCAAAGTCGCTGGCATCCTCGCTGGTAACAATGCCCTTCATGGGGTTGCTGCGGTGGGTGCGGTTCAGGTCTTTGAAAGAGACGTAAGCCCACTGCGGCTTTTTGTTGCCCGTAGATAGCTGATAGTCGCAGAGGTACGAATAAGCCAATGTGCTCAATGCCGGGTCTTTGTAATCGTAAATCACCGCCGCATAGCCCCGATTGATAAATTGGCGCATGAACTCTTCCAAGCTTACGTAGGTTTTACCGCTGCCCGGCGTACCCAGCGTGATGGTGCCGCGAAATGGATTGATAAAGTTAGCGTAGCCGGCGTGCAGCTGCCCGCCGTGGCTGTACTCATACCTAAGGTTAACAGAATTTTCGTTAGTGATGAGCTGCTGCGTTTGCGCGAAGCCGTCGGCGTTTTTCTCGTTGCTCAGCCCTGTATTGATAAGGGATAGGTAGCGCGACAGGTAAAAGAATTTTCTAATGATTGGAATGATCAAAAATAGCGAACCCAATATGTTTAACGCCTGCGCAAGGGTGTTTGGTAAAATGACGTAGAGCCAGCGCAAGCCATAAAACACGGCGCACAACGTAATCAACTTCAAAATGTGCGGGAACGCGCTGCCCTTGCGCTCGGCGGCGGTGGGGTGGAACAGCATCATTGCCCATGCACTGAGCGCAATTGGCCGCACGTAAATGTTGGCCGCCAAAAAGTCGTCCCAAGCCGGATGTGAAGCAAAATACCCATCGAGCAAGCCGATGTTCCAGCGCAGCTGCGCGATGAGCTGGTAGTTGTTGTAGTACAAATCCAAAAATGTAACCACGCAGCCGATAAATATGCCGCTCAAGCCGATATAAATCAGCTCCTTTGTATTTTTGCTTTTGGACACCTATGCTACCTTTAAGGTTTGTTTTTGCGCCTGTCTTTGGGTTTTCTCTACCTCCGATGCCATATTCCGCCCAGCTGGCCGCCCAGCGGAAGCAGCTGCAAATGGACAAGGAGCTGCACGATATGGGGGAAGCGCGGAAGGAAGTCGCCGACAGAGTGGGCAAAATCCAAGTCGACCCCTCCGGCATACTCCCCGCCCCGCAGCCGCCCAAGCCCTACGACGCCTTGGCCGCCAAGCGGCAGCTCGCCGAAAACGGCAAGCTCCTCATCGTCGAGGCCAAGGCCGAGGCCGACCGCCTCGACCGCATTATAGAACCCCTGAGGCAGAAGGTGGACAGCGAGCGCACGGAGCACTACACCTGGCGCTACGGCGCCGAGGGAAAGCCCATCCACGTGTTTACCGACGAGTATAAGCAGCGCCGCAGCGCCCTGAAGATAGCCGAGGCCTACCGCGAAAACATCTATAAGATAGCCAAGGCCGCCGAGAAGGGCGCAGGCTTCCGCTCCCTGATGCAGGGCGTTACCGATGCCGACTGGGTCAACATGGCCACGCTGGGCGTCAAGCAGCTGGAGCATGACTTCGACCTGCTGGCCATAGCCCACCGCCGGCAGCAGGGCGCCCCGCTGACCGAGGAGGAGAGCGCCGCGCTCGAGGCCTACGCCGTGGCGAAGGGCGTGGCCAGCGGCGTGGAAAGCCCGTGGACGTACACCGCCGCCGCGGGCGCCATGGAGAGCATCCCCTTCATGGCCCAGATCGCCCTCGGCGGCGGCGTGGGCAGGGTGTTCGGCGCGGGCGCCAAGCTGGCTACCACCCGCGCGCTCGGCAGCCAGCTGAGCGGCACGCTGGGCGGTAAAGTAGCCGCGGCGGGCGCCGAGGCTATCGCCGCAGCCGCCGGCTCCACGCTGGCCAACGCCCCGATGGTCGGCCAGAACTTCGCTAACTTTGAGCTGGGCGACCTCGACGTTACCCCCTCCGACGGCGCCAGCCGCCCCACGGTGGCCACGCTGGAGGGCGCCCACGGAGCCGCGGCCAACATAGGGCTGGCCTACGCCCAGGCCATGATTACCACGCTGGCCGAGGCCTCCGGCGGATACCTCGCCAAGGTGGTCGACCGGGCGCGGCGCCTCCACCCCAACAGCGCCACCAAGGTGCTGCAATTCCTGATGGGATCGCCCGAGGTGAGCGCCGGAAAGGGAAAAACCATTTTTAATGCCGCGCGGAAGTACGTCATGCTCGACAAGTTCCTCCCCGAGCTCGGCGAGGAAATGGTCGAGGGCGTGGCCGACATCCTGTTCCTCCCCGAAACCGCCGCCGCCGCGGAAGCGCGGGCGTACATCAACGAGGTGCGGGCCGAGCAGGGGCTTGACCCCGTATCGCGCTGGGGCGACTTCTTCAGCAAGGACAACCTGCTGGCCACCGCCACCTCCGTGGCGCTGATGACTACCGGCATGGGCGGGGCGCAGCGTGGCGCGGCCATGCTGGCCGCCCGCGCCAACCGGCTGAGCAAGGCCACGCGGGCCGAGCTTGACAGGATTCTCTCCGCCGGAGAGGGCGAGGAGCAGCGCAACGCCGCGCTGAAAAGCTACGTAGAAG
>JAITMY010000047.1 GCA_031290755.1 Prevotellaceae bacterium | reverse complement strand
ACCGAGTTTGACCGCAGCGGCGAGAACGTAAACCAGCTGGTGTACGACATTGAGCGCAGGGGAATGGCGGAGGCCGACTTAATCATCACGGTGAGCAACCTTACGCGCAACATCGTGATTTCGCGCTACGGCATAGACCCCGCAAAGGTAGTAACGGTGCACAACGCGGTGGACTTTAGCACCTCGGACTTTGAAAATGTGGCGCGGGGCACGGACGAAAAAATAGTTACATTCTTGGGGCGCATCACCTACCAGAAGGGGCCTGACTACTTTGTGGAGGCGGCCAACAAGGTGCTCAAGCGCTACCGCAACGTGCGCTTCGTGATGGCCGGTAGCGGCGACATGCTCAACCGCATGATACGCCGCGTAGCCAAGCTGGGCATTGCCAACAAGTTCAACTTTACCGGATTTTTGCACGGCGCCGACGTGCAGCACATGTTTGCGCTGAGCGATGTGTACGTGATGCCCTCGGTGAGCGAGCCGTTTGGCATATCGCCGCTGGAGGCCATGCGGTCGCACGTGCCCACTATCATCTCCAAGCAATCGGGCGTGGCAGAGGTGCTGCAACATGCCCTCAAAATAGACTTCTGGGATGTGGACGCTATGGCCGATGCCATATACGGCATCCTGCAATACCCGGCGCTCACAACCATGTTCAACCGTCTTGGCGACAAAGAGGTGAACTCGCTAAAGTGGGATAAGGCCGCCCTGAAAGTAAAGAAGGTTTACGAAGCCGCTACCGGTAACCTAATACTAAAATAAACAACTGCGCTATGAAACAAACACTTTGCCTATATTTTCAGGTTCACCAGCCCTTTCGGTTGAGGCGCTACCGCTTTTTCGATATAGGGAAAGACCACAACTACTACGACGAGTTTTCTAACCGTACCATCATGCGCAAGGTGGCGGATCGCTGCTACCTGCCTGCCAACAAGTTGATGCTGGAGTTGATAAAGCAGTACGGCAAAGCGTTCAAAGTCAGCTACTCCATTTCGGGCATGGCGCTTGAGCAGTTTCAGCTCTACGCCCCCGACGTGCTGGAAAGCTTCAGAGACCTCGCCAAAACGGGCTGCGTGGAGTTTCTTGGCGAAACCTACGCGCACTCCATTGCCGTGCTGAAAAATACGGACGAGTTTAAGCGTCAGGTGCAGCTACAGGGCGACATGGTCGAAAAGTATTTTGGGAAGCGCCCCACCGTGTTCCGCAACACGGAGCTGATTTACTCCAACGCTATCGGCGCCGCCGTTGCCGATATGGGCTTTGAAGCCATGCTCGCCGAGGGCGCCAAGCACGTGCTTGGATGGAAAAGCCCGAACTACGTTTACGTGAACGAAACCAACCCGCGCCTGAAAGTTTTGCTGCGCAACTTCCTCCTAAGCGACGACATCGCGTTTCGCTTTTCGGACAGGGGCTGGAGCGAGTGGCCCCTTACCACAGAGAAGTACGCGAGCTGGATTAAGACGGTGAACAAGAAGGAAGAGGTGGTAAATCTATTCATGGACTACGAAACCATCGGCGAGCATCAGGATGTAGGGTCAGGTATATTTGAGTTTTTGCGATACTTGCCGGGGAAGATTTTATCGGGTACGAACTTTGAATTTTTGACGCCATCGGAGACGGCCAGAAAGCACCAGCCCATTGCGCCGATTAAGGTTGAGCACCCCATTTCGTGGGCTGATGAGGAGCGCGACCTCACCGCGTGGTTGGGCAACGAGCTGCAAAACGAAGCGTTCAACAAGGTGTATGCGCTTGCCGACGAGGTGATGCGCTTGGGTAGCGAGGCGCTCGTGAGGGAGTGGCGGCTGCTGCAAAACAGCGACCACTTCTACTACATGTGCACCAAGTGGTTCAGCGACGGCGACGTGCACAAGTATTTCAACCCCTACGATACGCCCTACGATGCGTTTATTAACTACATGAATGTGCTGAGCGATTTTGAGCTTCGCCTAAAGAACATAGTCAAGGAGGGTAATGTTGCTGCTCCCTCTTTAAACAATAATAATAACAACAATAAACCAGCAGCAACAGAAAAAAAACAAATAACAAAAAAAATGGCAAAAAAAGAAACGGCTGCAACAAAACCTGCGGCAAAGAAAGCGGCTCCTGCGAAAAAACCAGGGCCTAAACCGGCAGCGAAGAAGGCTACGCCTGCAAAGAAGGCCGCTGCAACAAAAACAACGGTGAAGAAAGCCGCTGTGAAGAAAACTACCGCAAAGAAGGTGGTGGCAAAGAAGGCTACGGCGAAAAAAGCCACAGCGAAGGTAACGGCGAAGAAGGTTACCGTTAAGAAGGTTGCTGCGAAGAAGACCGCCGTGAAGAAAGTGGCTGCCAAGAAGGTTGTTGCTACGGCAAAGAAAAAAGTTGCTGCAAAAAAAGTAACGGCGAAGAAGGCCACGGTCAAGAAGGTTGTTGCCAAGAAGACCACCGTGAAGAAAGTAGCCGTCAAGAAGGCCGCCCCCGCAAAGAAGGTGGCAACAAAGAAGGTGGCCGCAAAGAAGGTTGTTGCAAAAAAACCGGTAGCTAAGGTGGTTGCCAAGAAGGCTGCTCCCGCGAAACCCGTCGTTGCAAAACCCGTCGCTGCGAAGCCGGTAGAGAAGAAGGTGGTAGTGAGGAAGCCGATAGCCAAGAAAGTTGTTGCTCCTGAAGTAACGGACTTTTCTTCACCCTTGACGCCGCTTTTCCCTCCCATGTTTTAAGCCACGAGAGGCAGCATTGTGAAAATCCCTGCAAGGCTTTCCCTTGCAGGGATTTTTGCTTTGCCGCACACCAACTAAACGACCTGCTATGCAACCCTTTCGCGCAAAAAAGTACTTAGGCCAGCACTTCCTCACCGACGTGGGCATTGCCGAGCGCATTGTGCAGAGCCTTACCGCCGCCGATACGCGGCAGGTGCTGGAGGTAGGCCCGGGCGCGGGGGTGCTCACCCGCCTGCTGATGGCGCGGGAGGACATCTGCCTCCGCGCCGTGGAGGTGGACAAGGAGTCGGTGGGCTACCTCCAGCCGCACCTCCCCGCGCTGGCGCCCCGGCTGGTGCAGGGGGACTTCCTGCGCATGGACTTGTCCGCGCTGTTCGACGGCAAGTTTTGCCTCATCGGCAACTTCCCCTACAATATTTCGTCGCAAATACTCTTCAAGGTGCTGGACTGTCGGGATAGCATTCCGGAGGTGGTGTGCATGTTGCAGCGCGAGGTGGCCGAGCGCATCGCCGCGCCGCCGGGTAGCCGCACCTACGGCATCCTTAGCGTGCTGCTGCAAGCTTACTATGGCATCGAGTACCTGTTTACGGTGGATGAGCACGTGTTCTCACCGCCCCCCAAGGTGAAGTCGGCGGTGGTGCGGCTGGTGCGCAACCGCGTGGCCGCGCTGGGCTGTAGCGAGGCGCTGTTTCGTCGGGTGGTGAAGGGCACCTTCAACCAGCGGCGCAAAACTATTCGCAACTCGCTCAAGCCGCTGCTGGGTGGCGCGGCGCTGGTGCACCCGCTGCTTGACCTCCGGCCTGAGCAGCTGGGCGTGGCCGACTTTGTGGAGTTAACGGGTGCAGTGGAGGAGGCGCTGCGCCCTCGCAGCTAAAAGCGGTAGCCGACCGACCACTTGGAATATACGTTGTACATGGTCATGCCGATGCCCGTGAAGTCGCTTGGAAAGATTGGCCGCAGCCCCCACGTGAGGTCAAGCCCCGCCGTAACGTGGCGGTAGGGCTGCCACTCCACGCCGCCCGACAGACCGAAGTCGTGGCGGTTCAGCTCGTTGGAAAAGGCGTAGGCCGAAGGCTCGCGCATGTCCATGTTGACTTCCTGCCCGCTCGGCCCTGTTCTGAATTGCCCGTCGTAGGCCTCGCCGGTGAACGACGGCGCGGTGAGGTAGGCGTAGTAGAAGCCCGCCCGCAGGTTGAGCGACGCCGAGGCGCGGTAGTGCGCCAGCAGCGGAATGCTCAGGTACGAGTTGCTCACCTTGGCCTGCACGTCGCCGGTGAACGCGCCGTGCAGCCCACCGAGCTGCATGGCGTACTCCTTCACGTTGGCGGTGGTGGCCATGCGCTTGCGCTCCAAGCACAAGCCTGCCCCCGCGCCCCACTTGGGCGTGAGCCAGTACACGGCATCCGCCGCGATGCACGGCGAAAGAATCAGGCTAAAGGTCTTGATTTCCCTCACCTCTGCCGGAATGCCCCTGGGCGAAGCCCCGCCAACGTTAACCCCGGCCTTGATGCTCATGTCCAGCGCTTGCTGCGGCGCTTTCTGCGCAAAGCCTGCCGTTGCCGTAAGCAGCAGCAGCAGCAGTATGGTTTTGTGGTTCATGGTGATGTTTTGCTATTGTTGGTTAACTATGCGCACCTCGTCCACGATGAGCCTGCTGCCCACCTTTCCGGCGTACAGCGCTTTTTTGGTGGGCTTGCCATCTACGTACACGGGCGCAGCGCCCACGGCGCTCGACGAGAACACCACCGCCAGCTTGTACTTGTGGCCGGCAAAGTCCGGCTCGGAGGCGTAACGAAACGGAATGTCGAAGGGCTGGAACTCATCGCCTGCGGTGCTCGCCCCGTCGGCGAGGTCGGCGCGGGCCACCACCCGCGGGGAGGTGTTGATGTCGTAGGCCGTGAGCGTGGCCTCGCCATCGTCGCAGCGGTACAGCACGGCGTAGATGCTGCACGAGTCGGGGCGGACAATCTCCTCGCCGTTGTGGTTGTACTTTCCGGCGCCCTCCCTGTACTTGTAGTAGCCCTGTAGGGCGATGGGCCTGCGCTTGTAGGCGCGGCCAAACGCCGTGGCGTCCAGCGGGCTGGCAATGGCGGTGCTGGCCTCGAAGCTGCCCAAGAAGCAGTTGCCCGCCCACACCGGCACGTCAAGGAATGGCGGCTTGCTGCCGCCCAGCTTGGTTTCCAGCAGCACGGCGTTGCCGGCGTAGCCCTCGGTGGTCTTTTGCGTGGGGTAGCTGGTTGGGTCTTTGGTGTCGATGCCGCCAAGCACAAGCATCCCCATGTTCACGCCGCCGTTGCCGCTGCTCCAGTCGGCGTTGCTCAGCCGCTGGTAGCCCGCCGCCGCAACTTGCCACCCCTCGAACGAGAAGAGCACCGTGTCGGCTGTGTACTCCTCCGTCAGGCTGAGCGTGTAGGTCTTCACCGTTTTCCCGTCCTGCGCAGTTACGGTGTAGGCAAAGCCCACGCCCGTTAAGTCCACCGCCGCGCCCGAGGCTGGGGTGATGCTGGCGCCCGCGGAGAGGGTGATGGTCGGCGCGGCGCTGGAGAGCTTGCCCCAGTTCTCGTGGGGCACCTTGAGGTAGATGTCGCTGGAGCGGACTTCGTTCTCCACAATCCCGATGCTCGGCGGCAGCGCAAACGTGAGGATGTCCGCCTCGCTGCTCGGATGCTCATTTTCTGTGCAGGCAGCCAGCGCTGCGAGGCAGGCCGCTGCAATGGTGAGGTGCTTGTTCATAGTAGCCAACATGTTTTTCGGTTAACGTTTTTTGGTGTGCGAATATACTAAAACTTTTCCTTACCCGCTGAGCTCGGCCACAAAAAAACGTTTAATTCTTTTACCCTATAAAAATTTTACTACCTTTGTTACCGGTAATAACTAACTATTGACCCTTTTATTTAAAAAGCCATGTCTGTAGAAGAGCAGCAAGAAGTGAAGCAAAAGGCCTACGCGGAGGCCGTCCGGTACATGGACAACGCGAAGGAAGTGTTGCGGAAGGCCCGCAAGGAGGACGACCGTTACCAAGACCGCAAGTATGTACGCATGGCCTGCGGCACCGCCTACAGCGGCGTGCTGCTGGCGCTCGACGCCTACCTACAGCTGAAGGACGTGGAGCTGGTCAAAAAGCGCCGCCGCTCCATCGAGTGGTACACCGCCAACGTAGCTAAGCAGGATAAAAAGCTGCTCACCTACTTAAATGCGGCGTACAATATCCTGCACTTAGATGGCTACTATGACGGCATCCTTCGTGCAGACGCTATAAAATCAGGCTTTGATACCGCCTACGACATCATCGAAAAGATAAAGCCAAGAACCCCTAACCCTATTTAAAGCTAAAGCCATGTCTGTAGAAGAGCAGCAAGAAGTGAAGCAAAAGGCCTACGCGGAGGCCGTCCGGTACATGGACAACGCGAAGGAGACCCTGCGGAAGGCCCGCAAGGAGGATGACTACTATCAGGATGCCAAGTACGTGCGCACCGCCTGCGGCACCGCCTATAGCGGCGTGCTGCTGGCGCTCGACGCCTACCTACAGCTGAAGGACGTGGAGATAGTCAAAAAGCGCCGCCGCTCCATTGAGTGGTACACCGCCAACGTAGCTAAGCAGGATAAAAAGCTGCTCACCTACTTAAATGCGGCGTACAATATCCTGCACTTAGACGGCTACTATGATGGCATTAATGATGCCATCGTCATACAAAGAGGCTTCGTAAACGCCTACAGCATCATCGAAAAGATAAAGCCAAGAACCCCTAACCCTATTGAAAACTAAAGCCCTGTCTGTAGAAGAGCAGCAAGAAGTGAAGCAAAAGGCCTACGCGGAGGCCGTCCGGTACATGGACAACGCGAAGGAGACCCTGCGGAAGGCCCGCAAGG
>JAITMY010000044.1 GCA_031290755.1 Prevotellaceae bacterium | reverse complement strand
CAGCCCCTCCGCGCAGCGCGAGCAGCTGGTCAGCGCAGAGGGAACAACAAGCGTTGAGCTCAGCGTGAGCAACTTGGGCGCCAACCCTACCGCCTTTCGCACCGACTTGGAGGTCTCCTTCGTGCAGGGGGCACGAAAGGAAAAGGTGTCGAAAAGATACTCCGTCGGCACCACCAACATGCAGCGCGACACCACCCGCTCCTTCACCTTCAAGCTGCCGGCCAACGACTTTCTGACCACGCAGCAGGAGGCCGACTCGGCAAGCTTCGAGGTGAAAACAATTATCTCCGAGTACGCCGTTGATGTTGACCTGTCTGCGGAGCTTACCGTGAACGACACCAACGTTTTCCGTCAGGACTTCTACACCTGCTACGCCTACGACGACGGCTCTGCCGAAAACGGCTTCGGCATCTTCGGCGCCAACGCAGCGGGGGCAAAGGTGGCCGTGAGGTACTACGCCTACATGTCCGACACGCTTAGCGGCATCTACCTGTACTTCAACAACACGCAGGACGACGGCAACCTTGCGCCCTTCCGTCTGGCCGTTTGGAGCGACGCCGGCGGGCAGCCCGCCGGCGAGGCGCTCTACCTTGAGCCTAACCTTGACCCCGTTTTCGACAGCCTCAACGCCTTTGTCTATTACCCGCTGGCGTATCCGGTGGTGGTGAAGGGCACGTTCTACGTGGGCTGGGTGCAGCAGGCTTCGGGGATGCTCAACGTGGGCTTCGACCGCAACAGCCGCGTAGCGGAAACCCTCATGGTGAGCGACAACGGCTACACGTGGCGCCCCTCCATATACGACGGGCAGGGGGCGCTAATGGTGCGCCCATCATTTGCAAAGCGCACCTTCGACACGCCAACCGCAGCCCCCCTCGCCGAGGCGCACTACAGCCTTAGCGTTTACCCCAACCCCGCGCACGACGTGCTGGCGGTGGGCTTGCCCGATGCGCTGCGCGAAAAAGACTTGCTGCTGGAAATTTTCGACGCCTTCGGGCAGCGCGTCCGCGCCGAAGCGCTTACCGCCAGCGCCGTAAGCATCGGCGACCTGCCGCAAGGCCTGTACTTCATTCGCCTGAGCCACGGCGCAAAACGGGTGGCCTACGCCCGCTTCGTAAAGCAGTAACCACCTAACACCCCCCTACCCTTGCTTACCGACGAGTTAGATACGGATGCCACCGAGGATGCGGAAGCGTCGGAGTTGTACGAGCACTTCAGCTTTACCGCCAGCAAGGGGCAATCGGCCATGCGGGTGGACAAGTTTTTGGTCAACTGCATGGAAAATGCCTCACGCAACCGCATTCAAAACGCTGCCGAGGCCGGCAACATTCTGGCAAACGGCAAGACCGTGAAGCCCAGCTACAAGGTTAAGCCCTTGGACGTTATATCAGTGGTGCTGCCCTACCCGCCCCGCGTGGTAGAGCTTATCCCCGAAAACATTCCGCTCAACATCCTCTACGAGGACGAGGCGCTGCTGGTGCTCAACAAGGCGGCGGGCATGGTGGTGCACCCGGGGCACGGCAACTTCAGCGGCACGCTGGTCAACGCGCTTACCTACCACCTGCAAAGCTCACCGCTGTTTGCCACCGGCGACATCAGGGCTGGGCTGGTGCACCGCATCGACAAAAATACCTCCGGCATTCTGGTGGTGGCCAAAACCGAGCTGGCGCACAACCGGCTGGCCAAGCAGTTTTTCGACCACAGCATCGACCGCCTCTACGTAGCCTTGACGTGGGGCACCCCCAGCCCTGCCAGCGGCACCGTTGCGGGCAGCATCGGGCGCAGCCTCCGCGACAGGGTGAAGATGCAGGTGTTCCCCGACGACAGCCAAGGCAAGCACGCCGTTACGCACTACCGCGTGACGGAGGAGCTGGGCTACGTGTCGCTGGTGGAGTGCAGGCTGGAAACAGGCCGAACGCACCAAATTCGTGCGCACATGCAGCACATCGGCCACCCGCTGTTTAACGACGAGAAGTACGGCGGCAGCGAAATCCTGAAGGGCACCACCTTCACCAAGTACAAGCAGTTTGTGCAAAATTGCTTCGCCCTGCTGCCCCACCACGCGCTGCACGCCAAGGTGCTGGGCTTTCAGCACCCCACCACGGGCGAGGCCATGCGCTTTGAAGCACCGCTGCCACAGGGGTTTGAAGCGCTGGTAGGTAAGTGGCGGGGGTACGTCAGCGGCAGGTGAGCCGCGCTTTTTTGCATCGCGCAGCGCGAAAATGTCGCAAGCTGCCAAATAATAGCTATCTTTACCGCCAGATTTCAGCACGTAATGCTTTTGCTATACAACATAGGCATTGCCCTATACTGCTTAGGGCTACACCTCGCCGCACCTTTTTACCCCAAGGTGCGGCAGCTGGTGCGTGGGCACCGCGGAGCGCTGCGCCAGCTACGGCAGGCCATGCGCAGCTGCGGCAGCCGCAAGGTGGTCTGGTTCCACTGCGCCTCGCTCGGCGAGTTCGAGCAGGGGCGCCCCATCATCGAAAAGCTGCGCGAGCAGCAGCCCGAGGCGTTCATCCTGCTCACCTTTTTTTCGCCGTCGGGCTACAACGTGCGCAAAGCCTACGCCGGAGCGGACTACGTGAGCTACCTGCCGCTCGACTTGTGGTGGCGTGCGCGAAGGTTCGTGCGCATCGCCTCGCCCAGCGTGGCCATATTCGTGAAGTACGAATTTTGGCACCACTACTTCAGCACGCTCAAGCGGCAGGGCAT
>JAITMY010000038.1 GCA_031290755.1 Prevotellaceae bacterium | reverse complement strand
CCACATCGAACCCGTTGTGGTAAAAAAAGTTGTTATCCTCCGAGGCTATGACGGCGTGTATTATGTTAGACGACACCTTGTCAATGGGCACCCAGCGCTTCTGCGGCGGCGCCTTTTTGCGGCTTTGGTTGAGCATCATCAGCGGCGTGATGCTCACCGGCACCGTGCGCAGCGCGTAGGCAATGAAGCCTGCCGAGAGCACCCCCGTGAGCAGCAGGCACAAGGCCACGCTTAGCAACTTGCTGATGGCGAGGTGAACATAGTAGAATACGCCGAGCTTGTTTTTGAGTAAAAGCATACGCAATGATTTTGCAAACAAAAAATTCTTGCAAAAGTACGTATTTTTGCTATTTTTGCTTACCTTCGCAAATTGCATTATGTTAAATTATAAATGTAGTCCGCATGTTTTTCATCTTTAAAAAAGAGCTGGTGGCGTTTTTCTCCTCGCTCACAGGCTACATCGCCGTAGGGGTGTTCCTGCTGCTGTGCAGCTGGTTCCTGTGGCTTTCGCCCAACGAGTTCAACGTGCTCAACGCCGGGTACGCCAACATTGACGGGCTGTTCTTTGTTGCCCCGTGGGCCTTCCTGTTCTTGGCGCCGGCCATCACCATGCGCAGCTTCGCCGAGGAGCGAAAAACCGGCACCATAGAGATGCTGCTCACCCACCCCCTCTCCGACCTACAGCTCATCGGGGGCAAGCTGGTGGCCGCCGTGGTGGTGTCGGCCATTGCGCTTTTGCCCACGCTGCTCTACGTCTACACGGTTGCAGCGCTGGGAAACCCCGTCGGCAACGTGGACAGCGGGGCTACGTGGGGAGCGCTCATCGGCCTCGTGCTGCTGGCCGCAAGCTACACGGCGGTGGGCATCTTCGCCTCGTCGCTCACCGACAGCCAGATTGCCTCGTTCCTCATCGCTGCGGCCATGTGCTTCTTCCTCTACGTGGGCTTCGACGGGCTGGCCGCGCTGCCCTACCTGAAAAACATCAACAGCGCCGTGGCCGCTCTGGGCATCAACCAGCACTACCTGTCCATCAGCCGCGGGGTGGTGGAGCTGCACGACATGGCTTACTTTGCGGGGCTTACCGCCATCTTCGTGGCCGCCGCGCAGCTGCGGCTGAGGGCAAGAATGTGGTAAATTTTAAACTTTTTTATGCTACACGCTATGAACGTAAAAATTGAATCTTCGTGGAGAGCCGCGCTTCAGGACGAGTTTGACAAGCCGTACTTCGCCGGTGTAGTCAGCTACGTGAAGGCGGAGGTGGCAGCGCAGCACGCCGTTTATCCTCCGGGAGCGCTCATCTTCAACGCCTTCGACAAAACGCCCTTCGACAAGGTGAAGGTGGTCATCTTGGGGCAAGACCCCTACCACGGGCACGGGCAGGCGCACGGGCTGTGCTTTTCGGTGCCGCACGGCGTGAAAGCCCCCCCCTCGCTCGTCAACATTTTCAACGAAATAAAAAACGACGTGAGCGTTGAGCCGCCCGGCCACGGCTGCCTTGAGCGCTGGGCAGAGCAGGGAGTGTTTCTGCTCAACGCCATCCTCACCGTGCGCGCCAACTCGCCGACATCGCACAGCAACATCGGCTGGCAAACGTTTACCGATGCGGTTATCCGCACCATCTCGGACAAAAAAAGCGGCGTGGTATTTTTGCTCTGGGGCAGCTTTGCCCGCGCCAAAAAGGAAATCATTGACACTGGCAAGCACCACGTGCTGGAGGCGGCGCACCCCTCGCCCTTGGCGCGGGGCGCCTTCAACGGCTGCCGGCACTTCTCAAAAGCCAACGCGCTGCTACAGCAGCAAGGCCTAACGCCCATCGACTGGAGCCTGTAGCCGTGTGCACAAACGAAAACCAAAATCAGCCGTAGCGCCATGTCCATTGCAGCATTTCCGGGGTCGTTTGACCCCTTTTCAGCGGGGCACCACGACATTGCGCAGCGGGCGCTGCGGATGTTCGACCGCTTAGTCATCGCCATCGGCGTGAACGTCGAAAAAAAAGGCCTCTACACTGCCGAGCAGCGCAAGGCCTACATTGAAGCGCTGTTTGCCGCCAGCGACCGCGTGGAGGTGTGCACCTACGAAGGCCTGACGGTGGACTTCTGCAAGAGCATCGGCGCCACCCACATCGTTCGCGGCCTGCGCAACGCCGCCGACTTCAGCTTCGAGTACGCCGCTGCTCAGGCCAACAAGGCCATGCTCCCTGACGTAGATACGGTGCTGCTTCCCGCCGCACCCGAGCTGGCCTTCGTCAGCTCCACCCTCATTCGCGACGTGCTGAAAAGCGGCGGGGATGCTGCGCCGCTGCTAAGCAAGTAGCGCGGCGCTACTCGTCCTTATCCGTTTCCACGTGCTCCTTCAGCAGCTTTTCCTGCACGTCGGGCGGCACCTGCTGGTACTCGATGAAGCTCATGGTGTAGGTGGCACGGCCCGACGTGAGCGAGCTCAGCGTGGTGCTGTACTTGTTCATCTCGGCCAGCGGCACCCGCGCCTTCACCTGCTCGAAGTTCTTTTCGCTGCCCATGCCCTCAATGATGCCACGGCGGTTTTGCAGGTCGCTCATCACATCGCCCATGCAGTCGGCGGGAACGAGCACCTCCACCGCGTAAATTGGCTCCATGATTTTAGGGCAGGCCTTGCGGAACGCATCCTTAAAGGCGTTCCGCCCTGCCAGCTTAAACGAAATTTCGTTGCTGTCCACCGGGTGCATTTTGCCGTCGTACACGGCCACGCGGATGTCGCGGGCGTAGGAGCCGGTGAGCGGCCCGTCCTCCATTTTCTCCATGATGCCCTTGAGGATGGCCGGCAGGAACCGCGCATCAACAGCGCCGCCCACGATGCAATTGTAGAACACCAGCTTGCCGCCCCAGTCGAGCGCGTACTCGTCCTTGCCGCGCACGTTGAGCGTGATTTCGCGCCCGTCCACCTTGAACGTCTTGGGGTCGGGAGCGCCCTCCTCGTGCGGCTCTATCACAAGGTGCACCTCGCCAAACTGCCCCGCGCCGCCGCTCTGCTTCTTGTGGCGGTAGTCGGCGGCGGCCACCTTCGTGATGGTTTCGCGGTAGGGTATTTTGGGGTTAATCAGGTCAACCTCTATCTTGTAGAGGCTGCTCAGGTTGCGCTTCAGGATGTTGATGTGGTGCTCGCCCTGCCCGCTGACAATGGTCTGCTTCAGCTCCTTGGAGTACTCTACCAGAATGGTTGGGTCTTCCTGACGCATACGGTTGAGCGCCTCGCCCAGCTTCTCCTCCTCGGCCAAATTTTTAGGCTTGATGGCCGTGCGGAACTTGGGCTGCGGGAAGGTGATGGGGTACAGCTTCCATGTTTTTCCGCCGCCGTTCAGCGTGTGGTTGACGTGCGAGCTCTTGAGCTTCACCGTGCAGCCAATGTCGCCGGCCTCCATTTCGGCCACCTTCATCCTGTTTTTTCCCGCCGGAGCAAACAGCTGCGTAATGCGCTCCTTGCTGTCGTTGTTGGCGTTCACGAGGTCTGTGCCCTCCGCAATTTTTCCGCTCATCACGCGGAAGTAGCAGAGCTCGCCCACGTGCTGCTCCGCGGCTGTTTTGAAGATGAACAGGGAGGGCGCCGCCGCGGGGTCGCAGGGCACCACCTCCTCGTCCACCGTTTTGTACACCCGCGCCTTTTCGGGCGAGGGCGCCACGTTGATGATGAACTCCATGAGGCGCTTCACGCCGATGTCCTTCTTGGCCGAGAGGCAGAAGACGGGCATCACGTCGCGGTTCTTCATGCCCGTGCGCAGCCCGCGGCGAATTTCCTCATCGTCCAGCGTGCCCTTCTCGAAGAAAAGCTCCATCAGCGTTTCGTCGTACTCCGCCGCCGCCTCCACCAGCACTTGGTTGAGCGCCACGGCACGCTCCATCTCCGCGCCGCCGGGGATTTCCAGCTCCTCGCGCTGGCCGGTGTCGCCCTTAAACTTGTACATCTTCATCTTGAGCACATCAACGAAGCCGTCGAAGCCTGCGCCGGTGGCCAGCGGGTACTGCACCTGCACCACCCGCTTGCCGAAGGCCTCGCGCAACGAGGCAACGCTGGCCTCGTAGTCGGCCTTCTCGCTATCCAGCTGGTTGATGGCCACGATGAGCGGCTTGTGGTGCTGGTCGGCGTAGCGGGCAAAAATTTCGGTGCCCACCTCCATGCCGCTCTGCGCGTTGACAAGCATCACGCCCGTGTCGCACACCTTAAAAGCGGAGAACACCCCGCCGGAGAAGTCGTCGCTGCCCGGCGTGTCGATGAAGTTGAGCTTGCGCTCCATGAACTCAGCGGCAAGCACCGTGCTGTAGATGGAGCGCTGGTAGGTCTGCTCCAGCTCGGTGTTGTCGCTCGCCGTGTTTTTGGCCTCCACGCTGCCGCGGCGGTCAATCACTTTGCCCTCGAAGAGCATGGCCTCAGCGAGGGTCGTTTTTCCGCTGCTCGGCGCACCGAGCAGCACGATGTTACGGATTTTCTCCGTAGGATACGTTTTCATAGGCATAAGTTTTGGTTAAACGTTAAAAAATATGGCCAATTCAAACCGAAAAGTAGATAAAGTTTTTATAAGAACCAAGCGAAGGGAGGCAAAATCTGCAAAAATAGCCATTTTTTTCTCCTTTCGCCTTGGCCTTCACCCTATTGTAAACTCCAGCGCATCCCCACGTAAAGTTTTCTGCCCATGAGCGGCCCCCATATCACGCCGGCGTTGAAGCGGCTGCTGTTGGGGTCGGCGGCGGAGATAACGGGGTTCTCCTGCATGTAGTTGGCAATGTTTTCGCAGCCCACGTAAACGTCGAAGTGGCGAAAACGCTTGGTAACCTGCGCCAAAAACAGGGGGTAAACGGGCGAGTAACCGTCCTGATAGTCGCGGGCAGGGTCGTCGTAGGCCACGTAGCGGCTATCGGGAAGGCGGCTCTGGCCGTTGATTTGCGCGGTTACGTCGAACATCCAGCGGTTGAACTTGGTGGCGTACGACAGGTTGAGCAGCCCCTTGAAGTTGTCGATGAGGGGCTTGCGGACAAAGCCCATTTCGCGCAGCGCCACCTTTGTGTCGCTGTAACGGAAGGTGGCAAACACGTTGAAGCGCAGCACCGGCTCAAAGATAACGTCCAGCTGGTAGCTGTTGGCGTACGAGCGCCCGCTGAGGTTGTACACTGCAATGCGGTTGCCACCCACCTCCTGGTCAACAATCAGCTGGTTGGTAAACTCGGTGTGGAACACGTCGGCGCTAACGCTGGCCTTCTCCGCGTGGTCCAGCTGGATGTACTTGGTGAGGCTAAGGCCAAACGTCCACGCATCCTCCATCTTGGGCTTTTCGGTGGCCACCAGCTCGCGGCGGCTGGCCATCACCCACACGTTGTCGGTGATAACGTTGGGCGAGTGCAGCCCGCGCCCCGCCGAGGCGCGGGCCACCAGCGACTCGGTGATGCTGTACTTGAGGTGGGCGCGGGGCGTGAGCAGCGTTCCGTACAGGTTGTTTTGGTCAACGCGCAGGCCGGCAATGGCGGTGAGCTTGGCGTCGAGGGTAAAGGTATATTCGCCGAAGAGACCGCCCACGTACTCGTTTTCGTGCAGCAGGTAGGGGGCGGCGAGGCCGGCGGAGGCGGGGTTCCAGCCGTCGCCGTACTCCTCGCGGTAAACATCGCCGCGCAGGCCAAGCCCAAAGGTCGCGTGGTGGCGCTCGCTCAGCTCCAGCTTCAGCAGCCCGTTCAGGTAGAGCGAGTGCTCGGTGCCGTTATAGACCTTGGGGCCAAAAAACGAGCGCTGGTCGTGCAGCGTGTAGTCGGCCACGATAGCGGTGCTGCTGTGCCCCTCGCTCCCGAAGGGCAAGCCCAGCTTGGCATACGCATTGAAGCTGCGGTTCACAATGTAGCTGCCATACTTGGCGCTGTCGCCCCTGTCCCTCTCTCGGTCGAAGTGCACCTGCCCCCCCTGCCTATCCTCTACCAAAAAGCGAACGCCGGAGTGCAGCACGGCGCCGTTTTCAAACAGGTAAAGCCAGCGGCTGGCGGCGTTGATTTGGCGGGTCTGCGGCTGGTCGGCAAAGCCGTCGCCGTTGACGTCCACCTGCTGCGGGTCGCCCGACACGTGCAGCAGCGCCACGCCGCTCAGGTGCGGGTTGACCTCAAAGGAGGAGGCGAGGTTCAGCTCGCCGCGCAGGTCGCTGTTGAAGTAGGCGTTCACAAACAGCGGGTCGGGGTTTTCGGGCTTGCGAAACTCTTGGTTGATTTGCCCCGTAATGCCCTCGTAGCCGCTGGCCACGGACGAGGTGCCCTTTGAAATCTGTATCCCCTCGAGCCACGCCCCCGGCGTGTAGGCAAGGCCGTAGGTGGCGCCCAGCCCGCGCATGGCGGGGCGGCTCTCGTCGAGCATCTGCGTGTAGATGCCCGCCAGTCCCAACATGCGGATTTGCCGCGTGCCCGACACAGCATCGCTAAAGCCCACGGTAACGGAGGCGCTGTTCTCGAAGCTCTCGGCGAGGTTGCAGCAGGCCAACTTTTTCAGCCCTGCCGACGAAATTTTTTCAGTGAGAATAGGGTTGACGCGCGATATGGAGGTGCCCTTTTGCTGCCCCACCACCGCCACCTCTTCGAGCTGAACGTTCTTCAGCGTGTCCTCGTCAGCATGGTGGCTTTGTCCCTGCGCTATAGCAGCGGCGCCTGCGCTGATGCCTTGCAGCAGCGTAAGCAGTAAAAACATTTTTTTCATAGTATATAAATTGGCTAAAAGATTAATGATACCTAAAGAAACTACCGAACGAGCGCTGTGGCAGCGCCCATTCTTCAAGGAAGGTTAAGCCGGCAGCTGCTCGCTGCCCGGCTGGTGGGTATCATAACCTCAGCTGGCGGTGCAGGTATATTATGGGGGTGGGTGGCGCCGCTTCGCGCGGGCAGGTAAGGCAAGCGGCGGTAGCGTTGCTGCCGCCATTATCAACGCAATGCTCAAAATCGGGGGTAAGCACAACCGGCACGTCGGGTGCCTGATGCTTCGCCTCCGCCACCTTGAAGGGGGCTACGGCAACGGACAGCAGCGTAACCTCGCAGCACGAGTCGCCATCGTCCGAAAGGTCGGCAACACCGCAAGGGGCTTCGGCGACGGGGGCGCTGCTGTGGCAGCAGCCGTGCTCCTCCTTGTCCATTGTCAACTCCGTGGCGCAGTGGGCGCAGGTGAACAGGTAGAAGTTCGCCCTCACCGTGCCAACGGTTATCAGCAAGCACAAGGCCACCGTGATAGTATGTTTCAATGCTCGAATCATAGGTCGCGAAAGTACGAAAAAAAGAATAGGCCTGCACGTAGCGCCATTAACATTACGAAAAGTTAACATGGCCTACGAACAATTACACATTAATTGGCACAAAGTCTATCCTCAAAAGATTTTGCAAGCGTTTTTTTATTTATTTTTGCCCACCGTTCAAAGGCCCCATAGCTCAGCTGGATAGAGCAGCAGATTTCTAATCTGCCGGTCGTTGGTTCGAACCCAACTGGGGTCACGAGGTGAAAATGATTAGCGCCACGACGTTTTTTTTACAAACACAAAAACTATTGACTTATGAAGGTAGAGCAGGTAATGAGCAGGCTTCGGGCTAAGTACGGGCACGAGGCGGAGTATTTGCAGGCCGTGCAGGAGGTGCTCGAATCGGTGGAGCAGGTGTATAACGAGCACCCCGAATTTGAGGAGGCCAACATCATTGAGATGCTGGTGGAGCCTGACCGCATTTTCACGTTCAAGGTGGCGTGGCAGGACGACAGGGGCAAAACGCAGGTGAACACGGGCTACCGCGTTCAGTTCAACAATGCGCTGGGGCCGTACAAGGGGGGCATCCGCTTCCACGCCTCGGTAACGCTCTCGACGCTCAAGTTCCTTGGCTTTGAGCAAACGTTCAAAAACGCGCTCACAACCCTGCCTATGGGGGGCGCCAAGGGTGGCTCTGACTTTAGCCCCAAGGGGAAATCGAAGGCCGAGGTGATGCGCTTTTGTCAGGCGTACATCACCGAGTTGTGGCGGCACATTGGCGCCAACACCGATGTGCCCGCGGGCGACATTGGCGTGGCGGGGCGCGAAATAGGCTACATGTATGGCTGGTACAAAAAGTTGGCGCACGAAAACACCGGCGTGCTCACCGGCAAGGGCATGGGCTGGGGCGGCTCGCTCATTCGCCCTGAGGCTACGGGGTTTGGCGCGGTGTACTTTGTGCAGCACATGCTACAGCGCCAGCACAGCTCGCTAAAGGGCAAGACCGTGGCCATTTCCGGCTTCGGCAACGTGGCGTGGGGCGCAGCGATTAAGGCTACGGAGCTGGGCGCAAAGGTGGTGGCCATCTCCGGCCCCGACGGCTACATCTACGACGAGCAGGGGCTGGACGCCGAAAAAATAGCCTACATGGTGGAGCTGCGCGACTCGTGCAACGACGTGGTGGCTCCCTACGCCGAAAGGTTCGCCGGCGCCAAGTTTGTGGAAGGCAAAAAGCCGTGGGAGGTCAAGGTGGACATAGCCTTGCCCTGCGCCATACAGAATGAGCTGGACGGCGACGACGCAAAGACGCTGATAGCGAACAAGGCCCTCTGCGTGGCCGAAGTTTCCAACATGGGCTGCACCCCCGACGCCATCAACGAATTTGTGAGCCACAAGCTGCTGTTTGCCCCGGGCAAGGCGGTAAACGCAGGCGGCGTGTCGGTTTCGGGGCTGGAGATGTCGCAAAACGCCATGAAGCTCAGCTGGCCCAAGGAGGAGGTGGACGCCAAGCTGCACCAAATTATGAGCAACATCCACGAGGCCTGCCTCAAGCACGGCCTACAGCCGGACGGCTACGTGAACTACGTGAAGGGCGCCAACATTGCCGGCTTTATGAAGGTGGCGCAGGCGATGCTGGAGCAAGGGGTTTGCTAAAAAACAACGCTGCCGTATGATGCTGCCCGCTATCTTCATCACCCTGTACCTCGCTACTCCCGTTTCGGTGCTGCTGCTGTGCCGAAAGTTCAAGCCTATGCAAAAAATAGGAGAGGTGCTGCTGGCCTACTTCGCCGGCATCTTTCTTGCGTTCACCATTTGGGTGCTTGCGCAGTGCGGGCTGGTGGGCGGCGATAGCTTGGCTGCGCTGCGCCGGTTGCAGGCGAGCGTGTGCGATGCGGTCATCCCGTTTGCCATTCCGCTCATGCTGTTCTCCGCCAACCTGCGGCACGTGAAAAAGCAGCTGAGGGGCGCCTCGCTAACGCTGCTATCGGGCGTGCTGGCCGTGGTTTGCGTAACGGTGGCCGGCGCCTTCGTGTTCGCCCCTCACATTCCGGACATGAGCAAAATTGCAGGCTTGGTGACCGGCGTAGAAACCGGAGGAACGCCCAACATGGCCGCCCTACAGTTTGCGCTAAAGGTGCCCGAAAACACGTTCATGCAGCTACAGGCAAGCGACATGGTTGTGTGCTTTTTCTACCTGCTGTTTATCTTCTCCGTAGGGAAGGCGCTGCTGCGAAAATTCCTGCCGGCCTACAAGTCCACGACGAGCGCCGCCGCGCAAAGCGGCGAAGCCCCCTACGCCTTTACCCTGTCGCGCAGAGGCCTGCTGCAAGTGCTGCAAGCGCTGGGGCTGTCTGCCGCGGTGGTGCTGGTGGGCATAGGCTCGTCGCTGCTGCTGCTCGGCGCCGTCCACGTGCCCTACCTGATGCTTACCATCACCACGCTCAGCCTCGCCGCCTCGTTTGCCGGCCCCGTGCGCAGGCTGCGCTGCTCATTTGATGTGGGCATGTTTCTGGTGCTGATTTTCAACGTAACCATTGCCTCAATGGTGGACTTTTCGCAGCTGCTCAACGCCGAGATGTACTACATCTTAGGCTACGTGGCCTGCTGCGTGTTCGGCTCGCTGACGCTCCACGCGCTGCTCTGCAAGTGCTTCGGGGTAGATGCCGATACGTTCATGGTGTCGAGTGCGGCGCTCATCAACTCCCCGCCCTTTGTGCCGGTAGTGGCTATGGCCATTGGCAACCGGCAGGTGGTGCTGGTGGGCATTTCGGTGGGCATTGTGGGCTACGCCGTGGGCAACTACCTTGGCTTCACCGTGGCCGAAGTGCTGAAAAATTTTCTCTAACGCATAAAAGGAGAACCTCGCTATGGAAGAAAGCGCTACCTACTACGACTCGCCCATTGGCCGCATAAAAATCACGGCAGACGGCAGCGCCGTAACGTCCATCAACTTTGTGGAGGACGGAGCGCCGCAGGCGGAGGTGCGCACGTCGCCCGTGCTGGAGCAGTGCGCCGGCCAGCTGCGCGAGTACTTCGACGGGCGGCGCAGCGCGTTCACCTTCCCTACGGCGCAGCAGGGCACCGACTTTCAGCAGCGGGCGTGGCGCGAGCTGGCGAAAATTCCCTACGGCGCCACCATCACCTACGGGGAGCAGGCCGCGCGCCTCGGCAACGCCAAGGCAATGCGGGCCGTAGGCGCCGCCAACGGAAAAAACAACCTCAGCATCGCCGTCCCCTGCCACAGGGTGGTGGGCAAAAGCGGGGCGCTGGTGGGCTACGCACAAGGCCTGTGGCGCAAGCAGTGGCTGCTACAGCATGAAAAATCAACCCGGCAGGGTAAAAAAATTACCGCAAGCGGTAGCAAGTAAAAAAATATTAGCTACCTTCGTGGAAATTAAAAACAGTAAGAAATAGTAAGAACAGCAAAAATGGGCAGCAACTTTAACATAATTAAAGCCGGACAAGGCTCCGAAACGGCACCCGTGGCACAATTCTTGCACACACACACACACACACACACACACACACACACACACACACAAGCCTCGCGCGTAGTATATCAAAAATTCTTCAAAAAGCAACACCCCCACTGCAAATATTTTTTGCAGCGGGGGATTTTTTGTGCCCTAAGGGTTCAACCTGTGTTGAAAGTATGCTCAAGCCCTCGGGCAGGCTTTCAACACGTGTTGAAAGCCTGCCCGACCCCTCGGCGGGGTTTTCAACAGGCGTAGCTACTCGAAAAAGTATTTTTTTTTCCGTTTTTAACCATTCATCCTTTAAACAAAAACATTATGGAGACAATTGTTATTCGCTTTCGCTATGAAAATCTGCGCAACGAGGCGCACGTGGAGCTCCACGAAACGGTGAAGAGCCTGCTGGAGCAGCTCTCGCCAGAGCAGCTGGGCATTGCAACGCAGTGCGGAGAGTACAGGTCGCTGCTGGACACGGAGGTGGCGGCGCTCGACGTAATTCGCCGAAGCGAGCGCACCTTAGAAATTGAGGAGCAAGACCACCGGCGCGACAGCATTTACCGTGGGCTGGCCGAGGCCGTGAAGTCGAGCCTGCACCACTTTGACCCCGCCAAGCAGGAGGCGGCGCGAAGGGTGGAGGTGATTGTGGAGCACTACGGCAACATCGCCGCCAAGACGCTCGACCAAGAG
>JAITMY010000004.1 GCA_031290755.1 Prevotellaceae bacterium | reverse complement strand
AATGAACTTGAGCAGCCGCTGCAGGTTGTCCACCTGCGTTACGGCAATGCCACCGTCCATGCCGTAGGCGTCGGCGGTGAGCTGCCCTTCGCCCACGTAGCCTTTGATGCGGCCGGCCACGTCGTCGGTGGAGATGCGGAAGAACGAGAACGGTCCCGGTGCCACCGCGCCCTTCACCGCGCCAAACGTGTCCTCGTGCCCCAGCTGCGTACCCAGCACGTCGAGCGTTGAGATTTCGGGTGTGGTTTGCATGAAGCTGCGCGGGTAGTTGCCGCAGTGGGTGCACACGCACTTGTTGCGGTCTTGGGCAAAGTTGTTGTTCCAGTCGAGCAGCGCGGCGGGTGCGCCGGAGGCCAGCATCAGGGCGTACATCGCCACGGCTCCGGCCACGTCCACCTCGCAGGCGCAGGGCAGCAGGCGCTCGCCGAGCATGCTCATCGTAACGCAGGCGGCGCAGCCGAAGTTTTTCTCCAGCGAGTCCCAGCACTGTATGGCGGCGGCGTCGATGTCGTTGGCGGCGAGCCAGTGCTCCACGGCCACGCCAAACTGCGCCTGCCGCACCACCTTATCGTCGCCAATGCGCGAGGGGATGCTGCCGTAGGCCTTGATGGCGCTCGTTTTCTTGGCCACCTCGTCCGAGCCTGCCAGCCGTTGCGCGGCGAAGATAATCTCCGACAGGTCGACCGGCACCACCGTGATGCCGCTTGCCTGCAGCAGCTTTTCGCTGACGCGCACGGTCTGGAATCCTGCGGGGCGCACGCCGATGGCGCCAATGCGGGCGCGGCGCAGGCCGTTGACCACGCGGCACACGGCGGCGAACCGGTGCAGGTCGCGCTCAAAATCTTCGCCCTCGATGGGCTGCGTGTGGTAGCTGGTGTCGGTAAACGGAATGCCGCGCTGGTAGAGGGCGTTGCACACCGAAATCTTCCCGCAGAACGCGTCGCGGCGGCTGTGCACATCCACCTTGCTGTTGTCGTCGTCGCAGGCCTGCACGAGGATGGGCACGCGGAGGAGGCGCGAGGCGGTGAGGGTGGTGACGATGCTCACCTCGTCGCCGAAGTTGGGCAGCAGCACGATGATGCCGTCGATGTGGTGGCGCTGCTGGTCGAAGAGCTGGGCGCACAATTGCGCGTCAGCGTAGGTCTCCACGCAGCCGGTGGGCGTGGCCTCGGTGGGCAGCACGACGCAGCCGTAGCCCAGCCGGTCGAGCGTGGCGAGCATGAGGCTGCGCGAGGATTGCGCAATCGTTGCGCTGAAAATGTTTCTTGTTCCGACTATCAGACCAAAGGTCTGCTTGTGCTTGTAGGACATGGTGTAGTTTGTTTTTAGTTGGGAAATACTTGGCGACAAAAGTATAGAAAATAGTGGAACGATGCAACACTGTGGCGAAAACTTTTTGCGGTGCTACGTCTCCATCAGGGACGGGGCACGGTCTTTAATAAGGACGCGGCGTGCCGCGTCTCTACAACTAGACGCGGTCTTTGTGCAAACGTGGTGCGCCACGTCTGTACAACCAGACAGGCGACAAACAAAGCCTCCCTTGTTGCACCAACAAGGGAGGCCTTGTTACACCAGCAAGGCCTCCCTTGTTGCACCAGCAAGGGAAGCCTTGTTGCACCAGCAAGGGAAGCCTTGTTGTCTACAGGGCTGTTAGGATCTTGTCGTAGGTGATGCTACGGGCTGTCTTCAGCGGCACGGTGTTGTCGCCGCTATAGTGCGTGCTGAGCTTGAGCTGGTAGGCCATGCCGCTGACGCAGGCGGTGGGGACAACAATTATCAGCCGCGACGGTTGGTTGAGGATAAGGTCCTCCTTGGGGATAGACAGGCTGGGGTGGGCGGCATCGGCGGGGATGAGGAGCAGGCCAATGCCTTCGGCTGCGCCAACAATCTTGAGGTTGCGCCCCGTGATGGTGAGGTTGCCGCCCGGGGTCAGGTGCTGGCCAACGGACTGGCTCTTGGCGTCTCTCACCTCCTCGATGTGGAGGGCGACCGGAGCCTCGACCTTCTTGAGCTGCTGCCCGCTCATGGCCGCCGTCAGCTGCTTGCTGGGCGTGATGCGCACGGCGACATGGTCGGGCGTTTCCATCCCGCGGTACACGCCGGGGATGGAGAAGTGGATGTGGAAGAGGCGGCTGTTGTAGGCCTCGCCCCTACCTGCCCACTTGAGGATGGTGTCCTCGAAGGCCTCCACAGCAGCTCTGGCTTCGGGCTTGCTGATGCCAATGTTGCCGCCGAACAGCTCCGCTGCCATATCGTAGTTGGTGTGCACCCGTACGTTGACGGGGTGCGCTATCCTGGCGCTTGGGTCGTCCATAAAGGAGTTGCCCTGAAATACGTATTCTACCATGATTTGATGGTGCTTTGGGTTTGGTAACTTGGGCGCAAAGGTAGGTAAAAAAACGATGGGGTGCAAATTTTTCTACGGGCGAGGGTAGGCTACCTTCAGCGTCGCCACCTCCCCTGCCCTAAGCGCAATCGCAGCCACGCCATCTTCCACCGCCGGATGTATGGCCTGCTTCCCCCTGGAAAAGCTGCATTGGCCGCCATCGGGCACGCGCAGCCTGAACGTGCCATCGGCAGTAGCTTTCAGCGTAGCCGATGTCAGCCTGCCGCCTGCCCAGGTTGCCGCCACCTCGCCGCCACCACGCACCCGCATCCCGTCGAACGAGCCATCGGGCATCACGTCGGGCAGCGCGGGCAGCAGCACGATAACCCCAGCATGGCTCTGGGCAAACATCTCCGCAATGCCAGCGCAGCCACCGAAGTTGCCGTCAATCTGGAACGGCGGATGGGCGCAGAACAGGTTGGGGTAGGTGCCCCCGCCGTCGGAGTAGTCCATGCCGCTGTTCGACGTAGGCTTGAGCAGGTTGCGGAGCAGCGTGTAGGCGTGGTTGCCGTCGCCCAGCCTCGCCCAGAAGTTTATCTTCCATGCCCGCGACCATCCGGTGCCGCCGTCGCCGCGCGCCTCGAGGGTCTTTCGGGCGGCGGAGGCCAAGTCGGGAGTGCCGCTGAGCGTGATTTGCGAGCCGGGGTATAGGCCGTACAGGTGCGACACGTGCCGGTGGTGCACGTCCGTTTCCTCGTACTCCTCGAGCCACTCCATCAGGCGCCCGTCAGCGCCAATGCGGTTGGGTGGCAGGCGGGTCATGGCCTCCTTCAGCCTACGGCACAGCTCAGCATCCACGCCAAGCATTGCGCCTGCCGCCACCACGTTGCCGAACAGCTCCCGTACCAGCTGGTTGTCCATCGTAGAGCCAGCGCAGATGCTGGCCGACTGCCGCGTGCCGGGCAGGTAGAACGAGTTTTCGGGCGAGGTCGTCGGGGCTGTTACTAACCAGCCGTGCTGAGGCTCGGGCACGAGCATGCTCAGGAAGAACTCCGCCGAGCCTCTGAGCACGGGGTATATCCGCCTGAGGTATTGCAGGTCTCGGTTGTAGTCGTAGTGCTCCCAGAGGTGGGCGCAGAGCCAGGCGCCTCCCGTGTTGGTGGCCCCCCACGACGGGTGCTCGCCCGGAGAGCTGAACCTCCACACGTTGGTCATCATGTGCGCCACCCAGCCATCGGCGTTGTAGAAGGTTTTGGCCGTCCGCCTGCCGGGCTCAACCAGCCCTTCGGTGAGGGCAATCAGCGGCTCGTGCAGCTCGGCAAGCTGGGTCGCCTCCGCGTGCCAGTGGTTCATCTGCGCGTTGATGTTGAGGTGGTAGTCGCTGTTCCAGGGGGGGCGCACGGAGTTAGCCCACAAGCCCTGCAGGTTGGGCGGCAGCAGGCCAACGCGGGTGCTCGAGATGAGCAGGTAGCGGCCATACTGGAAGTACAGCTCCACCAGCCCGTTGTCGGTAGGCTCGGCGGCAAAGGCGAGCAGGCGGCGGTCGGTGGGCATGCTGTCCCTGCCGGGGTGAGGCTTCAGGCGCAGGTGCATCCGGTCGAAGTACTGCCGGTAGGCCTTCACGTGCGCCGCCCTAACATCGGCGTATGGCGTTGCCATCGCCTGCCGCAGCAAGGCTTGGCAGCGCGAGGCGAAGTCAGGGTCGTGGTAGTCGGTGGTGGCCGACACGAAGATGAAGGCCTCCTGCCCGCCGCTGAGCTCTATCCGGCCATCCCTGACGGCGACTGCGCCTGCGCCTGCCGGTACCACTTTTACGCGAACCTGATAGCGCATCCCCTTGCCGTCAACGCCGTTGTCCAATTGCCCCTGCATCAGCAAGCCCGCCAGCGAGCCGTCGCCATCAGGCCTCGTTTCAAAGGCTTGCGGACGGTCGATGCTCACCCCAAAGCTGAGGCTTCCCTTCTTGGAAGCCGCGAGGCGGACAACCAATACGTCGTGGCCGAAAGCCGCCATATACTCGCGGGTGTAGGTTACTCCGTCCAGCACGAACGACGTGCTTGCTATGGCGTCGTCCAACGATAGCTGGCGCCGGTACTGCTCAACGGTCGCATTGGCCGACGGGTAGCGGTAGCTGATGTGCAGGTTGCCCAGCATCTCAAAGCAGCCAAACTTGCCGCCGCCAGAGCCGCCACCCTTGCACACAAAGGTGTTGTACATCAGCTCCTGCGCCTTGTCGTTTTTCCCCTCGAAGAGCAGCTGCCTGATTTCGGGGAGATGCTGGGCGGCCTCGGGGTTGTCGGCGTCGTGGCTGCCCCCCGACCACAGGGTAATGTCGTTCAGCGTCAGCGTCTCTTTCGCGACGCCGCCATCGGGCATCATGCCCAGACGTCCGTTGCCCAACGGGAGGGTTGCCTCCCACTGCCTGGCCGGACTATCAAACCAGAGGCGGGTGGTGGGCGCATTGGCTTGCGCCAGAGCTTGTGTGCTGCACAGGGCAAAGCACAAAGCTGGGATAAGAAGGTTTTTCATTTTACTTACTTGCGATTATTGAATTTGTTACTAATAGGACTTGTTTCATCTATGCTTATATCGTTGCTCTCCATGCCCGTGCACTCCATATATATGGGCGCTTCGGGGGGATAGCAGTTGTTGCGGAGGCTTACGCCCGTGCATCCCTCGAGCCGAAAGGCTGGGGCGCCGCCAACGCTGCTGCCGTTCCAGGGGGATTTTTCTACGGTGTTGCCGCTGAACACCAGCCTTGCCACGCTACGCGCTCGGAGAATGGCCGCCTCGTACGTTTTGAACGTGTTGCCCTCAACCCTGATGTTGCGGTGCACCCAATGCTGGGGCAAAACCTCGTGGCTCTCCGGCTCAACGGAGATGGCGTAGCTGTTCGACCGAATGTTGTAGGCGCACCCGTCGAACAGGTTGTTGCGTATCAGCACGTCGCTCACGGCGCCCGACTCGAACCAGCTGCCCGCATCGCCCGCTATCAGGATGGCGTACATGCCGGTGCGGTAGAAGGTGTTGTTCTCTACCAGCACCTTGCGCGGCGTTGTTACCAGCAGCCCCCGCGTGTTGGTTTGCTCAAAGCGGCTGTTGCGCACCGTAAGGGAGGGCGTCCATGTCAGGTTTTCCATGCAGTCGCCAACGCCTATACCCTCGGGCAGCGGGCGGCTCAGCTCAACCAGCATCTCCCGTTCGGAAACCAGCTCAGCGCCCTTCACCAGCGCCGTGCCCACCGTTCGGAGCGACCGCGCGTGGATAAAGGCAACCGTATCCTGCCGCTGGAAGGCGGGGAAGCCGTACGTCTGCCCGTGCATAAACCGCAGCCTGAGCCGAGTTGGGGAGTCGACCGCCGTAATGCGCAGGTAGGTTCCGTGCACGTTGACCGGGTCGTCGTGGAGGCCTTTGAAGCGGCAGCTGTCGATAGCGATAGCGCCCTTGCAGCCGGAGAAGTGCATGCCGTCGGCAAAAGCCGCCACCGTTCGCCCCCGCCACGGACTGATGCTCAGCTGCCGGAAGCTAAGGTTTTCCGAGAACTGGGAAACAATCCCCAGCCCGTGCATGTAGCGCATGTTGAGGTTGTGGAGCTGAATGTTCTTCGAGCGGTTGATGAATGCGCCAACGTGGTCGCGGTAGGGGTCGCGTATGGTCAGCACCTGCCCTGCCTTATAGCCGGCGTTGCCGAAATCGCCGTCAACGCGCAGCCTATTCAGCCCCAATTCGGTGGTTTTCCCCCTAAGCAGAGGCTCCCACGAGCTGTAAACGGCAGTCCCCTCAACCGTATCCTCCATGATGGCAAAGTACCGCTCAACGCCCCAGCCCTCGCCGTACCAGCGCAGCTGACCGTCCACCACAGCATACTTCGAGTCGGGGTGTACGGCAGCGATAACATGGTCGCCGCTAACCTCCACAAGCTGCAGCTCCGACATGGACGGACGCTCAAAGTCGACGGAGATGTTTTCCAGCCTCACGTCCTCGCAGCGGTCGAGCGCCCAGGTAATCATTTTCCCGTGGAACACGAACCGCGAGCCGTTCCCGTCGACCGTAAGCCCCTTCAGGCCCTCCAGCAGCAGGCCAACGCTTTTGACCTTCGACGGGCACTCCTCCTCCGACGAGGTGTTGGAGATGAAGTACTCCCGCCGCTCCGCCTTCGACGGCCAAAAGTCATACCGCCCCTGCGGAAACACCAGCCGCGCCCCAGCCTTACCCTTGCAGGCGGCAATGGCCCGCTGCACCGGCTCGGTGGCGTCAACGAAGGAGTTGGGGGCGAGGCCGAAATCGGTTATGGTTATAACCGGTTGCGCTTGCGAAAGGAGGGCGAGGCCGAAGGACGCAAGCGTGATGATTGCTCTTTTCATTTGATTTCTTTCTTTGTTTGTTTTATTGTTTGGTTAATTAATACATTATCTTTTAAGCGCATACTACCTTTCACTTAATCCGTAGCAGCCTAACGTCCTTGGCAGGAACCGTGATGTCCGCGCTCAAGTCAACAGCAGCCCCGCTCCATAAGTCTTTTGCCGTATACTGCTTCGGCTTGTCTAACCCTATCCTATCGGCAGGGATACGAATAACGATGTCCGTGTCCTGATAGTTAAATACAGCATAGTACAGCTTGCCTGCCTCGTCGGTATGCACAAACTGGTATTCGGATTTCTCGCCATTGCCCTCCACCGGACGGAACGAATGGCCTTGCGCCACCGCATTTACATCGGCGTTGGTCAGGTAGGAGATTGCCCGCTCCTTCCCCTCTTTGGGGGCATCGGCGCTGAAATCATCTCCCGTAATGAACAGCCCCGTAATGGCCGCAGAGGTAATCCTTGCACGGTTTTCGCCCTCGGTAGCATCGCGCAGCACCACGTGGTCGGCATCGTTGTACTGGTACACGCGGTCGAGCCACCAGCCATACGAAACGGCGTTCAGCGTATACTCCGTATCTTTTATTTGGTTCCACGCATCGCAGGCAATCCGGCGCGACTGGGCGTAGTGAGCGGGGAATATGGGGGAGATGGACAGGTTAATAAACATATCCCCAAAATACTTGTCCAGCAATGCCATGCCGTAATTATAGGCCTGCATTCCCGTAGTGATGGCCGGATTATACCAGCCGTCGGCCTCCATCGCTCCGTGCGTCATAAAGTCCATTTTCACGTAGTCGAAGCCACAGCGACGAAACAGCTCGGAGGTCTTTTTCATCTGCGCTTCGATGGCCGGATGGCTGGGGTCGATGGCAAATGCTCCGTCCAAATCCTGAGGTTTGCCATTGGCATACAGGTAAACGTCCTTGTAGGTATAGCTGGGAGCATCGCGCAACCTGCGCTCCGGCTTCTTGCCCCAATCGGTGAACGGCGTCCAGTATATGCCGGCCAGCTGGCCATTTGCCTTGCAGTGGTCAACGAAAGACCTCAGCTCCTCCTCGGAGAATACGTCCCAGCCCGAGTCCAGCCCGATATAAAGCGTGCCGTCGGGGTTGATGAAGTGCTTATGCTGCAAGTGGGCTTTGAAGAAGTCCGACACCTCCAAGGCTTTCCGGTAAGTCAGCTTAAACTGCAAGGCTCCCCAGCTGTTCCAGCCAAAGGGTACCGCCTTGCTCCACGCCTTTGGCGGATGAATTGCCGCGTTCGCATCGGCATACTCCTCCAAGCCCGTACGCCAGTCGGCAAAAAAGCCAAGCAGCACCTGTGGCGATTTGATTTCCTTCCCTTTCAACGCCCCATGCGGTTTGGAGTCGCGGGTCAGCTCGTCAGCCACACCGCCATAGCACCTTACCTGCGTGGCGCTTACTTCAACCGCCGTCTTCCACTTGTCGTGCTCTACCGAACCAACAACAAAGCCTTTCCGGTTGTCGTTGTTGAAGATAGCGCTCACTTCGTAGCTGGTGAGCCTATCAAAATTCAGGGGGTGCGACTGATAGCGAACCCACTTATCGTTATCGAAAGGGACAAACAGCGCGCGCAAGTTTCCGCTATCCAGCGCGGCGGACGCGAAGTCAGCATTTACCGTCGCCATGTAGCCGGAGGATATTTCGCTCGTATCCGACAGGCTAAAATCAGCTCGTATATAGTCGCTACCTGCCTGCACGTAAAAGCGTTGCGTCAGGTCAGGCAGCTTGTTTGCCTTGTAAGATATCGTCCACAGGACGCTTCTTCCAAACAAGTCCTCAACAGTTTCCTGCCGCACTCTCGCCGACGAATAATCTTTGCTCGTAACAATCCGCCCGTCCAGCTTATAAGCGACATACAGATTGTCAAAAACGAGCCGAGCATTTTGTTCAATGCTTACCGTTTTCTGCTCCTGCCGGAAGCTCAGCTTCCACTTTCCCGACACCAAATCGGTATTTCCCTTGCAGGATAAAAACAACATGCTTAACAGCACAAATTGAAATGTTTTCATACAAAATCTATTTTTAAAATGACTATTATAATATAATACCTAAACTCTTTTCTTTTAATTTGGTTCTACCGTTTTTTGTGTGGAGGAGGAGTTTTGCAATGGGTTGGACTTGGCAGCGAACCTCATTTCAACCTAATTTTCTTCAACAAAACAACCTCAGTAGCCACGGTAACGTAT
>JAITMY010000158.1 GCA_031290755.1 Prevotellaceae bacterium | reverse complement strand
TGGGGTGTACGGGTACTAAAATTGCGCTATACTGTCCACCCGCGAGCAAAATTTGTCTCCCCGATGCCGAAATTTGTCTCCCCGCGAGCAAAATTTGTCCCCCCGATGCCGCAATTTGTCCACCCGCGAGCAAAATTTGTCTCCCCGATGCCGCAATTTGTCTCCCCGCGAGCAAAATTTGTCTCCCCGCTGCCTTAGCGCCATGGTGCAAGTGTGCTGCTTTTATAAAGTTTCGAACACTTTGGGCTGACCGCTTGCAGGTGAGGCAAAATATGCTTACTTTTGCCGGTTCATAAAAAGTAGCTATGCTCAAAAAACTCAGCGCCATACTCGCCCTAACCGCCCTAACCTGCGCGCCCCTTGCGGCGCAGGCCGGCGGCGAAAGCATCTACCGCTTCCTCCAGCTGCCCGCGTCGCCCCACGCGGCGGCGCTGGCGGGCGCAGGCCTTGCGCCGCTGGGCAACAACGTGGGCATGGTGCCGCAAAACCCCGCCCTGCTCGACAGCGCCATGCACCTCACCCTCCACGCCGCCTACCTCGCCTCCTTTGCCGACGTGGCGCACAGCAGCCTTAGCGGCGCGTGGCACGCCGCGGGCGTGGGCACCTTCGGCGTGAGCTTCGCAGGCCTAAGCTACGGCCAGCTCGCCGAGCTGAGCGAGGCGGGCGAAGAGCTCGGGCAATTCAGCGCCAGCGAGCTGGCCGTAGCGCTGCACTACGCCCGCAGCGTGGCGCGCTTTCTCAGCGTGGGGGCAAGCATCACCGCCATTTCCTCGCAGCTCGAGCGCTACTCCTCCTACGGCGCAGCGCTCAGCGTGGGGGCGCGCTACCGCAGCGCCGACGGCCTGTTCAACGCCACCCTGTCGCTCAAAAACGCCGGCCTACAGCTCAAGCCCTACCGCGAGGGCAACCGCGAGCCGCTCCCCTTTGAAATCCAGCTTTGCCTCGCCCAGAAGCTCGAGCGGGCGCCCCTCGGCTTTGCCGTTACCTTCAACGATTTGCAAACATTCGACCTCTACCACAGCACCGGCACAGCCACCACCTCGCTCAACGGCGAGGCGCAGGGCGAAAGCGCCGCGCTCAAGGTCGGGAAGGAGCTGCTGAGCCACCTCTCGCTGGGCGTGATGGTGGCGCCGTCGAAGTATTTTTGCCTCATGGGGGGCTACAGCTACCGCCGAAGCAGCGAGCTCGCCGTGGGCGAAAGCAGCGGCGGCGCAGGCTTCTCCTTTGGCTTCGGGCTGCTCCTAAAGTACGTCGAGCTGCGCTACGCCCGCGCAACCTACCAGGCCGGCGCATCCTCCAACCAGCTCAGCCTCCTTTTAAACATAAACCAATGGTAGCCATGAAAATATTTTTAAAGCCCGGAAAAGAAGAAGCCCTGCTGCGCTTTCACCCCTGGGTGTTTTCGGGCGCGATACGCAGCGCAGACGGCCCCGTAGAGGATGGCGACGTAGTCGAGGTTTACGCCGACGGCGGGCAGCTGCTCGGCGTCGGCCACGCCAACGCCGCCGGCAGCATCGCAGTCCGCATGTTGGCCTTCGCGGCCCGCAGCATCGACCTCGACTTTTGGCGCGAAAAGCTCCGCAGCGCCTACCGCCTGCGCCAGCAAGCGGTGCTCTCCCCGCGCACCTCCTGCTACCGCCTCGTGCACGGCGAGGCCGACGGCCTGCCCGGGCTGATTGTTGACGTGTACGGCGCCACCGCCGTGCTACAGGCGCACAGCACCGGCATGTACCTTGCCCGCCACGAGCTGGCGCAGGCGCTGCGCAGCGAGCTTGCCCCAAGCGTAGCGGCGGTGTACGACAAAAGCGCCGCCACCCTCCCCGCAAGCATGGAGGCGGAGGATGGCTACCTGTGGGGAGAGCCGCAGCAGCCGGTGGTGCTGGAAAACGGCCTGAAGCTTGCGGTGGACGTAGAGCGCGGCCAAAAAACAGGCCTGTTTCTCGACCAGCGCGACAGCCGCAGCTTGGCCGAGCGCTACAGCGCGGGGCGGCAGGTGCTCAACCTGTTTTGCTACACGGGCGGCTTCTCGGCCTACGCGCTGCGGGGCGGCGCCGCCCACGTTTGCTCGGTGGACACCTCTGCCGACGCCGTGGCGCACGCCACCGCCAACGTTGCGCTCAACTTTGGCGAGCAGGCGCCGCACCAAGCCATCGTGGCCAACAGCTTCGACTTCCTCAATGACCTTACAGAAAAGCGCTACGATATGGTGATACTCGACCCGCCGGCCTTTGCCAAGCACCGCGGGGCGGCAGGCCACGCCCTACAGGCCTACCAAAAGCTGAACGCGCTCGCGCTAAAGAAGGTGCCGTCGGGCGCCATCATCTTTACCTTCAGCTGCTCGCAGGTGGTTACCAGAGAGCAATTCTGCGGCGCGGTGTTCGCCGCGGCCTTGGAGAGCAGGCGCAGCGTGCGCATCCTCCACCGGCTCACCCAGCCGGCAGACCACCCCATCAGCATCTACCACCCCGAAGGGGAGTACCTGAAGGGGCTTGCGCTGTACGTAGAGTAATCTGGATTAGCGGACAAGGCGGTTAGTATCCTTGTCGGGAAAAACAACGGTGGGGTGAAACTTTTTCGCCTCCTCAAAGTCCATGCTGGCGTAGGACAAAATCACCACCACATCGCCCACGTGGCACTTGCGGGCGGCAGGCCCGTTGAGGCAAATCACGCCGCTGCCGCGCTTCCCCTTGATGATGTAGGTATCAAGCCGCTCGCCGTTGTTGATGTTGACTATCGTTACCTTTTCGTTGGCAATAAAGTTAGCAGCATCCATCAAATCCTCATCAATGGTGATGCTGCCCACGTAGTAAAGGTTGGCCTCCGTAATGGTAACCTGATGCAGCTTGGACTTCAAAACTTCTACTTGCATAAATGTTTTTTTTTTAAGTATCTATTAGTATGTGCCTGTCAACAAATATTTTTCTTGCAGATGGACTGTTTCTGCTTCCAATTTCAAAAAATCATACTCTATTTTTCGCACGAACAAATCGCCCTGAATTTCATTTATTTTATCTTGGGTGGCTTTGATAGCCAATGCCGACAGGTCTATGCCAATCCATTTTCTGTTATTAATTTGCGCGGCTTTAAGCGCCGTTCCCGAACCGCAAAAACAATCCATCACAATGCTATTTTCGTTTGAAGAGGTTTTTACAATTAAGTCCAGCATTTCGGCATTTTTTTCTGTGGGGTAATCAGGATATTGCGGATCTTTAAGCTCCCAAATATCCTGCACTCGCATACCCTCACGCTCGTCGGCATAAATGATTTTTCGTGGGTTTCCGTTTGACGACCATTCGATTAACCCGTCCGTATCCCATTGCTCCAATGTTTCAACGTCGGTGCGCCAATGCCTGCCTGCGGGTGGCAGCATTCCCTTAAACGGTTGATTGGACTTGCCGTTTTCGGTTTCGCCCGGAGCGTGAATAGGAACAGTGGTATATCGGCGACTTTGCTTGTCTTTTTTTTGAAACAAAGTTTCCAAATCCTTTTCCGAGTATTTTTTGCGTGGCTCGTTCCAAATTGGGTTAGACGTTTTGCTGTAGAACAAAATCAAGTCCTTTATATTGCCGTAGCCCACGCGGTCAAAATTTTTCGGGTTACATTTTATTCTTGTAATATCGTTTCGGAAATTCTCAATACCAAACACTTCGTCCATCATTACCTTTACGTAGTGCCCGATTTTGTAGTCAATATGCAGGTAAATAGAGCCGCGTTCCGACAGCAGTTCACGAATTAAAAGCAACCGTTCACGCAGAAATTCAATAAAATCCGTACCCTTCAGCGTATCGGTATAGGCAATGTCGCCGTTTCGGGAGTTGCTAATGGTTGTCGCCCTGCCGTTGGTAATAGTAAAATTGCCGCCTGTGGCGTAGGGCGGGTCAATATACACCAAGTCGATTTTACCTTTAAACCCGTTGTCTAAAAGGTAATGGAGGCCTGTGAGGTTGTCAGAGTGTATGAGCAAATTACTTTTCATAGGCTACAAAGGTACGACCTTTGATTGGCGTATTCAATACTTAATTTAGTCCAGTGATTCATAAGTATATTAACTTTAGTGGACTTCTAATTTTAACCTACAATCGTCTAATGTTTGCTCCAATCGCGTTCAGCCGCCCGTCGATATTCTGGTAGCCGCGGTCTATCTGCTCGATGTTGTGAATAATGCTTTTGCCGTCGGCGCACATGGCGGCGATGAGCAGCGCCACCCCTGCGCGAATGTCCGGCGAGGTCATCACCGTGGGGCGCAGCCTGAGGGTGCTGCTGCCAATCACCGTGGCGCGGTGCGGGTCGCACAGGATGATTTGCGAACCCATGTCAATGAGCTTGTCAACGAAAAAGAGGCGGCTCTCGAACATTTTTTGGTGAATGAGCACGCTCCCCTTTGCCTGCGTGGCCACCACCAAGAACACGCTGATGAGGTCGGGCGTAAGCCCCGGCCACGGCGCGTCGGCAATGGTCATAATGGAGCCGTCGATAAACGTTTCCACCTCGTAGCCATCCTGCTGCGGGACGTAGATGTCGTCCCCGCGCCGCTCCAGCGTAATGCCTAAGCGCTGAAAGGCCTGGGGGATGATGCCGAGGTTGTCGAATGACGTGCCCTTGATGGTCAGCTCGCTGCGCGTCATGGCGGCCATGCCGATGAAGCTGCCCACCTCTATCATGTCGGGCAAAATGGTGTGGTCGGCGCCGCCCAGCTGCGCCACCCCCTCCACCACCAGCAGGTTCGAGCCGATGCCCGAAATGTTGGCGCCCATGCGCAGCAGCAGCCTGCACAGCTGCTGCACGTAAGGCTCGCAGGCGGCGTTGTAGATGGTCGTGGTGCCTTTGGCCGTCACGGCGGCCATCAGAACGTTGGCCGTGCCCGTAACAGAGGCCTCGTCAAGCAGCATGTAGGCCCCTTGCAGCTGCTTGGCCTCAACGCGGTAGAGCGCACCGTTAGGCTCGCAGGTGAGCTGCGCCCCCAGCTTTTCCAGCCCGATGAAGTGCGTGTCGAGGCGGCGGCGGCCTATCCTGTCGCCGCCCGGGCGCGGGGCGTACACCAAGCCCAAGCGCGAAAGCAGCGGCCCCACCAGCATGATGGAGCCGCGCAGCGAGGCGGATTTCTTGGCAAACTCGGCGCTTTTCAGGTAGTCCGCGCAGAGGTTTCTGGCGCAGAAGGAGCACACGCCAACGCCTTCGCGCACCACCTCCACGCCCAGCGCGGCAAGCAGCGCGATGAGGTTGTTCACGTCCAAGATGTCGGGGATGTTGCGAATGGTTACCTTTTCGGTGGTGAGCAGCGATGCGCAGATTACCTGCAAGGCCTCGTTCTTCGCGCCTTGCGGGACAATCTCACCTTTCAGCTTGCAGGTGCCGGTAACTTCAAACGAGGCCATTGGGTTATTTTTCCGCGTTGCTGCTCGGCGATGGAAGGTTGTTGCCGTTGCCGCCGCCGCTGTTGTTTTGCGTCATCTGGCGACGCTGCTGCTGCTGCCACTTCGGACGGCTTGGGGCGCCGCCGTTGCTTCCGTTGCTTCCGTTGCTTCCTCCGCTGATTCCGTTAGCGTTGGGGGGGGGTGTGGGGCGGTAGTTGCTCACCGAGAGGTGCGTGTTGCTGCCTATTTTGAGGCGCCCGTTCGTCAGCTCCTCAATGTCGTGGTAAATCAGCC
>JAITMY010000137.1 GCA_031290755.1 Prevotellaceae bacterium | reverse complement strand
CGGTGGACGAGGAGACGGGCATGACCGGCGCGGTGGCCATCAAGCCCGGCTGGCTGAAGGGGCAGGTGCTGCTGAACCTCGACTCGGAGGACGAGGGGGAGCTCTGCATCGGCTGCGCGGGGGGGCTTGACGCCACCTTCAGCCTCGCCTACAAGGAGCAGGCGGCGGTGGCGGGCGGCGCGGCCTTCAAGCTGGGCGTTACCGGCCTCAAGGGGGGGCACTCGGGCGTGGACATTGCGCTGGGGCGCGGCAACGCCAACAAGGTGATAGCGCGGGTGCTCAAGCGGCTCGCCGAGCTGCTGGGCGTGCAGGTGGCCTCGCTGGAGGGCGGCAACCTGCGCAACGCCATCCCGCGCGAGGCCTTCGCCGTGGTGGTGGTGCCGTCTATGGCCATCGGCTCGTTCGCCATGGAGGTGTCGGCCATGGAGGCCACCATCGCCGAGGAGCTGAAGGCGGTGGACGGCGAGCTGCGGCTGACGCTTGCCCGCACCGAGCCGCCGAAAATGGTGGCGGACGACGCGGCGCTGCGCCGCCTGCTCAACGCCCTCTGCGCCTGCCCCAACGGGGTGATACGCATGAGCGACCCGATGCCGGGCCTGGTGGAAACGTCCTCCAACCTGGCCATCGTGAGCGCAAAGGAGGGGCTGCTGCAGGCCTCGTGCCTGCTGCGCAGCTCGGTGAACAGCGCGAAGGAGTACCTGTCGGAGTGCATGGAGGCCGTGTTCACGCTGGCCGGCGGGCAGAGCCGCTTCGCGGGCGGCTACCCGGGCTGGCAGCCCAACCCCCACTCGCCCATCCTGAAGGTGATGCGCGCGCTCTACGAGCAGCTCTACGGCGCCAAGCCCCACGTCCGCGCCGTGCACGCCGGGCTGGAGTGCGGCCTGCTGGGGGGCATTTACCCGAATTTGGACATGATTTCGTTCGGCCCCACCATCCTCAACCCCCACTCGCCCGACGAGCGCGTGGAAATAGCCACGGTGGACAAGTGGTGGAAGTTCCTGCTCGCCACGCTGGAGAACGCGCCGGTGGCGTAGCCGCCCTGATAGCCAACGTAAGCACCCCCCGATGCTATCGGGGGGTTTTTCAATTAAACCTTACCCCTTATGAAAAAAATATTCCTTAGCCTTGCCGCCGCGCTGGCGGCGAGCGCGCTCTGCGGGCAGAGCAAAAGCTTGGTGAACACCTCCGGCAGCCCGCACGCCAGGGTGCAGAGCCTCGACATGGGCAGCGTGCGGTGGACGGAGGGCTTCTGGGCCGAGCGCTTCGCCGTGTGCCGCGAGGAGATGCTGCCGGGGCTGTGGCGCACGCTGAGCGACCCGGACATCGCCCACGCCTACCGCAACTTTGAAATCGCCGGCGGCGCCTGCGAGGGCGAGCACGCGGGGCCGCCCTTCCACGACGGCGACCTCTACAAGTGGCTCGAGGGGCTGGCGGCCTCCTACGCCGCCGCGCCCGACCCGGCCACCGACCGCCAGCTGGACAGCATCATCGCCACCATTGCGCGGGCGCAGCGGGCAGATGGCTACCTCCACACGCCGGTGATTATCGAGCAGCAGCGCAAGGGCGTGGACGCTAAGTTTGCCGACCGGCTCAACTTCGAGACCTACAACTTCGGGCACCTCATCACCGCAGGCGTGGTGCACTACCGCGCCACGGGCAAAACCTCCCTGCTCGACGTGGCCAGGAAGGCCGCCGACTACCTCTGCCGCTTCTACGCCACGGCCTCCGCCGAGCTTGCGCGAAACGCCATTTGCCCCTCGCACTACATGGCCGTGGTGGAGCTCTACCGCACCACGCAGGAGCCAAAGTACCTCGCGCTGGCCAAAAACTTGATAGACATCCGCGGGCAGATGGAGGGCGCAGGCGGCACGGACGACAACCAGGACCGCGTGGCCTTCCGCCGGCAGGCTGCGGCCATTGGCCACGCCGTACGCGCCAACTACCTCTACGCGGGCGTGGCCGACGTGGTGGCCGAAACGGGCGACAGCACGCTGCTGGCCCCGCTGCTCGCCATTTGGGACAACATGGTGCAGCGCAAAATGTACATCACCGGCGGCTGCGGCGCCCTCTACGACGGCACCTCGCCAGACGGCACCTGCTACACGCCAGACTCCATCCAGAAGGTGCACCAGGCCTTCGGGCGCGACTACCAGCTGCCCAACGCCACGGCGCACAACGAAACCTGCGCCAACATCGGCAGCGTGCTCTGGAGCTGGCGCATGTTCCTCCTCACCGGCGAGGCCAAGTACATCGACGTGCTCGAGCTGGCGCTCTACAACAGCGTGCTGTCGGGCGTGAGCTTAGACGGCCAGCGGTACTTCTACACCAACCCGCTGGCCGTGTCGCACCGGCAGCCCTTCACGCTGCGCTGGAGCAAGGAGCGCGAGGCCTACATCAAGCTGTGCAACTGCTGCCCGCCCAACACGGCGCGCACCCTGGCCGAGGTGCAGAGCTACGCCTACGGCCTCTCCGCGCAGGGCATCTGGGTGAACCTCTACGGCGGCAGCACGCTGGAGGCCACCCTCGCCGACGGGCGCAGGGTGGCGCTGGAGCAAAGCAGCCGCTACCCCTGGATGGGCGACGCCACCCTCACCCTGAAGGAGGTCTCCGAGTCCTATAGTAAGGAGAAGGGGAAGCGGAAGAAGCAAAAGGGGGAGCGAGAGGAGGGAGAGTTTTCGCTGCTGCTGCGCATCCCCGGCTGGGCCAAGAGCGCCACGCTAACGGTGAACGGCGGCGAGGCCTCCACCGTGGCCGGCGGGCAGTACGCCGAGCTGCGCCGCGCGTGGAAAGCCGGCGACGTGGTGGCGCTCTCCCTGCCGATGGAGGCCACCCTCATCGAGGCCAACCCGCTGGTGGAGGAAACCCGCAACCAAGTGGCCGTGAAGCGCGGGCCGCTGGTGTACTGCCTCGAGTCGCCCGACTTGCCCGACCACCGCAGCATCTTCGACCTCGCCCTGCCCCTCGACGTGTCGCTGGCGCCCGTGCCAATGGTGCTCGGCGGCAGCTCCATCATCTGCCTCGAGGGCAAGGCCAACGTAGTTGACCACGCGGGCTGGGGCAACACCCTGTACCGCCCCGCCAGGGAGCGGGAAAAAAGCCGCGCCTTCATCCGCCTCATCCCCTACTACGCATGGGGCAACCGCGGCAAGTCCGAGATGGCGGTGTGGCTGCCCGTGGGGAGGTAGGGGGGCGCCCTGCCATTTTGTCACCGCCTCGGCCTTGGCATGAAAGTTGATGTTTCTTAGCAGAGAACAACAGTATAAACCTACTAAACTAACAAAGCAATGGGAAAAGTAATAGGAATTGACTTAGGAACAACAAACTCCTGCGTAGCGGTCATGGAAGGCAACGAGCCGGTAGTGATAGCGAACAACGAAGGCCGCCGCACCACGCCCTCGATTGTGGCGTTCGCCGAAGGCGGCGAGCGCAAGGTGGGCGACCCCGCCAAGCGCCAGTCCATCACCAACCCCCAAAAGACCATCTTCTCCATAAAGAGGTTCATGGGCGAAACCTTCGACAAGGTGCAAACCGAAAAGCAGCGCGTGCCCTACGAGGTGGTGCGCGGCGAGGGCAACACGCCCCGCGTGAAAATTGACGACCGCCAGTACACGCCGCAGGAAATATCGGCCGTCATCTTGCAACAGATGAAGAAAACCGCCGAGGACTACCTTGGGCAAACGGTGAGCGAGGCGGTGGTTACCGTGCCGGCCTACTTCAGCGACAGCCAGCGGCAGGCCACCAAGGAGGCAGGCGAAATTGCCGGCCTCAAGGTGCTGCGCATCATCAACGAGCCGACGGCGGCGGCGCTGGCCTACGGCTTAGACAAAAAGCAGAAGGACGAAAAAATCGCCGTGTACGACCTCGGCGGCGGCACGTTCGACATCTCCATCCTTGAGGTGGGCGACGGCGTGTTCGAGGTGAAGTCCACCAACGGCGACACGCACCTCGGCGGCGACGACTTCGACCAAGTCATCATCGACTGGCTGGCCGGCGAGTTCAAAAGCGACAACGGCATCGACCTGCGCAAAGACCCCATGGCGCTCCAGCGCCTCAAGGAGGCCGCCGAAAAGGCCAAAATTGAGCTCTCCAACAGCGCGCAAACGGAGGTGAACCTGCCCTACATCATGCCGGTGGACGGCATCCCCAAGCACCTTGTCAAAACGCTGAGCCGCGCCAAGTTCGAGCAGATGATAGCGCCGCTCGTGGAGCGCTCCATCGAGCCGTGCCGCAAGGCCATGCAGGGCGCAGGGCTGTCCAACAGCGACATCGACGAGGTCATTCTGGTGGGCGGCTCCACCCGCGTGCCGGCGGTAGTTGAGGCCGTGCAGAAGTTCTTCGGCAAAGCGCCCTCCAAGGGCGTGAACCCCGACGAGGTGGTGGCCATTGGCGCAGCCATTCAGGGCGGCGTGCTCACCGG
>JAITMY010000134.1 GCA_031290755.1 Prevotellaceae bacterium | reverse complement strand
GGGCGCAGGGCGCCGCCGCCATCAGGCACAGCAGGAGTATGAGGTAAGGCTTCATGCGCAACTTTTCACCCGAAAGTTTGTCAGCTTATTGTTTAGTTAGCCTACGCGATAGGTCTTCTGGCTCGCCTCTTACGCTTTTTGTTCTTGAGGCCTTCCCACCCCCCTCGCCGGAGGCAGTGGCCTGTCGATAGCAGCTACCCCCGGTGCGCGGGTAGAGAGGGTTACAGCAGCGGGTACTGCCTGGGATTTACACCCAATTCCCTTGAAATCGCATAGCGGGGGCAAAGGTAGCAAAAAAAGCCACGCTACCAAAAAAATATTGCGTGGCCGCCGCGAGGGGGGAGCCGGTGAGCTCCGACGAGCGGAGCAGCGCTATTCCGATGAGCGGAACAGCGCTATTCCGGCGAGCGGAACAGCGCTATTCCGGTGAGCGGAACAGCGCTATTCCGATGAGCGCAACAGGCCAGCTGCGACCATCGCAATAGGCCAGCTGCGACCATCGCAACAGGTAGGTATGAACTCCCCCGCTACGGCCTTCTGAGGCGGCTGCGCCGCGCCCCGTAGGCGAAGTAGATGGCAAGGCCTACGGCCATCCACGCGACGAGGCGGAGCCACGTAACCAGCGGCAGCGAGAACATTTGCAGGAGGCACACCGCGGCGCCCAGCACCGCCACGAGGCGCACGTGGGGCACCCGAAACGGGCGGTGCAGCCCTGGCTGGGTTTTGCGCAGCACCAGCACCGAGAGGCAGACTATGGTGAAGGCCATCAGCGTGCCAATGGACACGAGCTCGGCCAGCACGTGCAGCGGGAACAGCCCCGCGATGATGCCGCTGGCCACGCCTGACAGGATGACCGCGGTTTGGGGCACGCCCTTGGCGTTGAGGCGCGCGAGGCGCGGCGGCAGCAGGCCGTCCTTGGCTATGGCGTAGTACATGCGCGACTGCCCGAGCATCATCACCAGTATCACCGAGCTTAGCCCCGCCACGGCGCCCAGCTTGATGAGCGGGCTAAGCCACGCCAGCCCCTCGCCCGCGCGGTCGATGGCCAGCGCTATGGGCGCGTCCACGTGCAGCTCCGTGTAGTTCACCATGCCGGTGAGCACGGTGGTTACCGCCACGTAGAGCAGCGTGCACGCCAGCAGCGAGATGAGGATGCCCTTGGGCATGTCGCGCTGCGGGTTGCGGGCTTCCTCGGCGGTGGTTGACAGGGCGTCGAAGCCGAGGTAGGCGTAGAACACCACGCCCGTGGCCCGCAGCACCCCGCTCCAGCCGTAGCGCCCAAACTCGCCGGTGTTCGCGGGCAGGTAGGGCGTGTAGTTGCCCACGTCGATGTACGAAAGCCCGAAGCCGACGAACAGCAGGATAACCCCCACCTTGACCGCCACGATGACGTTGTTCACCAAGGTGGACTGCCGGATGCCGCCCAGCAGCAGCGCCGTAACCATGCCGAGGATGAACACCGCGGGGAAGTTGATGATGTTGCCCGTCAGCACCCACTGGCCGCTGCTCAGGTGGTCGAGCGTGGAGCCGAGCAGCTGCGGCGGCAGGTCAAGCCCGAAGCTGTGCAGCAGGTTGACCATGTAGCCCGACCAGCCCACGGACACGCTGGCGCAGGCAAAGAGGTACTCCAGCACGAGGTCCCAGCCAATGAACCACGCCAGCAGCTCGCCTATGCTGGCGTAGCTGTAGGAGTACACGCTGCCCGACACGGGTATCATGGAGGCGAACTCGGCGTAGCACAGGCCAGCCAGCACGCAGCCCAGCGCCGAAATCAGGAAGGAGATGGTGAGGGCAGGCCCAGCGTAGCTGGCCGCGGCCTGCCCCGTAATCACAAAGATGCCCGTGCCCACAATAGCCCCAATGCCGAGCAGCACGAGGTGCGTTGCCGAGAGGCTCCGCTTCAGCCCGCTCCCCCCGCCCTCGGCGTCGCGGAGCATAGAGGCCACATCTTTTTTCCGTAGTAAGTCTTTGAACATAGCGCTTTGTTGTTTTATGAAACCTGCGGCAAAGGTATAAAAAAATAGCACAGCGCCAAGCGCTTTGCTGCGCAAATGCGCAAAGCCCCCCCGAAGCCCTAACCGCTTCGGGGGGGGCCTCAGTGGGAGTAGCTTTACTTATGCACCACCACCACCCCGCTGTAGGCGCTTACGCCCGTGAAGATGCCAAAGCCGCCCTCCACGTTGGCGTTCACCTCCTGCACGGTTTCGGAGGTTTTCCCCTGCTCGTGCCGCTGCAGCAGCAGCACGTACTCGGGCTGTAGGCGGCACAGCTTCACCGCGTGCCTGCCGGTGTACGAAAGCTGCATGGGCGAGAGCAGCGCCGCGCTATCCTGCGTCAGCACGTCGCTCATCGTCCGCACCACGCCGGAGTCGAGGCGCACGGAGTCGGGGTCAATGCAGCGCACGGCAAGGAGGTAGTAGTCCTGCGCAGGGTTGCTCCACGTGATGGTGAGGGGCGTAGCGGCCACGGGGCCGCCCATGCCGCCGCCAAAGGAGGGCGCGGTGATGTCGGTAACGGAGAACGTTACGCCCTCCGGCATCTCGGCAATCGTAGTGGTGGCCGACACCTCCTCGCCGTCGTAGGCAAATTGCAGGCGGTAGGTGTGGCCTGCCTGCGGCAAAAAGCTGCTGTCGCCGGCGTAGAGGCCGCCGCCCTGCGAGGCAAGCGTGGTAGCCTCTCCGGAGGTTTCGTCGGTGAGGGAG
>JAITMY010000113.1 GCA_031290755.1 Prevotellaceae bacterium | reverse complement strand
GCAGGATGCGGTTTACATCTTGGAACACGCAGGCCTGCAAGTGCAGTTTTCGGGCATGGGCACCATAAAAGGCCAAAGCCCATCGCCCGGAAGCCCCTACGCCGCCGGCGATGTGGTGGCGCTAACGTTGACCTATAACGACTAACAGAACAAAACTATGAAGCTAACATCCATCATCGAAGCGGTACAGGCGCTGAGCGTACACGGCAACGCCGACGTTGATATTAGCGCCCTTGGGTTCAGCAGCAAGGAGGCAGCCCGAGGGCAGTGCTTCATTGCGCTGCGGGGCACGCAGGCCGACGGGCACAGCTTTATCGCCGAGGCCACGGCGGGCGGCGCCGCCGCGGTGGTGTGCGAGCAGCTGCCCGCGGAGCTTCAACCCGGCGTGTGCTACGTGGTGGTGAAAAGCACCGACAGCGCGGCGGGGCTTGCGGCGGCGGCCTTCTACGGCAACCCCTCGCGCAAGCTGAAGCTGGTGGGCGTAACCGGCACCAACGGCAAAACCACCATCGCCACCTTGCTCTACAAGCTGTTCAAGGCCTTGGGGCGCAAGGTGGGGCTGATTTCGACGGTGGTGTACATGGTGGACGACAAAACGGTGGAGGCCACGCACACCACGCCCGACGCCATTTCGCTCAACAGAATTATGCGCGACATGGTGGAGGCCGGCTGCACCCACTGCTTCATGGAGGTCAGCTCGCACGCCATTGTGCAGCGGCGCATCGAGGGCTTGCAGTTCGCCGGAGGAATTTTCAGCAACATCACGCACGACCACCTTGACTACCACAAGACATTTGAGGAGTACCTCAGGGCAAAAAAAATGTTCTTCGATGCGCTGCCCAAGGAAGCTTTTGCGCTCACCAACGCCGACGAGCGCAACGGAGCGGTGATGGTGCAGAACACCAAGGCGCCGGTGAAAACATACGCCCTGCGCACGTTTGCCGACTTCAAGTGCCGCATCATCGAGCCGCACACCGACGGCATGTTGCTCGAAATTAACGGCACCGAGCTGTGGACAAAGCTCATCGGCGACTTCAACGCCAGCAACGTCTGCGCCATCTACGGGGCGGCCACGCTGCTGGGCGCTCCGCACGACGAGCTGCTGCGCATCATCAGCACGCTGGGCGCGGTGGCAGGCAGGTTTGAGTACGTCAAATCGCCCTCCGGCATCACCGCCATTGTGGACTACGCGCACACGCCCGACGCGCTGGAGAACGTCATCGGCACCATCAACAGGCTGCGCCGTGGCGCCCAGAAGCTGATAGCGGTGGTGGGCTGCGGCGGCAACCGCGACCGCACCAAGCGACCGCTCATGGCGCACATCGCCAGCGAAGGCAGCGACACGGCCATCCTCACCAGCGACAACCCGCGCAAGGAAAAGCCGGAGGACATCCTGCGCGAAATGTACGCAGGCGTGGATGCCGCGGCGCACAAAAAAACGCTCACCATCACCGACCGCCGCGAGGCCATTAAGGCTGCGGTGATGCTCGCCGGCAAGGACGACATCATTCTGGTGGCCGGAAAGGGGCACGAGAACTACCAGATTATAGGCACCGAAAAGCACCACTTCGACGACAAGGAAGTCCTACAGGAAATGTTTAAGGAAGCAGGAAAGTAATACGTAAAAACTAAGACCGCTATGCTTTACCACCTCATCAGCTATTTAGGCAAACTCTACAATTTTCCGGGTGAACGCCTGTTCACCTACCTGTCGTTTCGCGCCGGCATGGGGCTGCTGCTGGCGCTGGTCATGGGCTTGGTGTTCGGCAAGCGCATCATCAGGATGCTACAGCGCAGGCTGATTGGCGAGGAAATTCGCGACCTCGGCTTGGAGGGGCAGCTGCAAAAGCGCGGTACGCCTACAATGGGCGGCATCATCATCCTGCTCTGCATCCTTGTGCCCACGCTGCTGCTGGCCGACCTCACCAGCACCTACACGTGGCTGATGATTGTCAGCACCCTGTGGCTGGGCGTTCTGGGCTTTTTGGACGACTACATCAAGGTGTTCAAAAAGAACAAGGCAGGCTTGCAGGGCAAGTTCAAAATCGTAGGGCAGGTTGGCTTGGGCATCATCGTGAGCCTGACGCTGTTTCTCAGCGACTCGTTTGTTACCATGCCGGGCACCGAGGTGCAGCTTTTTAACCACCGCTTGGCCGACTTTCAAACCTCGCTGCAAAACAACATATCGGAGCCGGAAAAAATCATGCACCCCAAAAGCAGCCCGCAGCCTCTGCTATCGGAGGACGGCTTTGAGCACGCTGCGCTCCCCGCCGCCTACGCCTCGGAGTGGGGCAGCTGGGGGGCTGCTGCCGTGGCGCAAAAAAGCACGAAGACGACCATCCCGTTTTTCAAGAACAACGAGTTCGAGTACGCTGTGCTGGCGCCCGCCTTCTTGGGCGGCTACCGCGAGCTTGCGGGGTGGATTATCTTCATGCTGGTGACCATTTTTATCATCACGGCGGTGTCCAACGGTGCCAACCTTACCGATGGCATGGATGGCTTGGTGTCGGGCGTGTCCATTACCACCTGCGTTACGCTGAGCATCCTTGCGTACCTGTCGAGCAACGTGATATACGCCGGCTACCTGAACATCATGTACATCCCCAACTCGGCGGAGATGGTTATTTTCATGGCCATTGTGATAGGCTCGCTCATAGGCTTTTTGTGGTACAACAGCTACCCCGCGCAGGTGTTTATGGGCGACACAGGGAGCCTTGCGCTCGGCGGCATCATTGCGGTGTACGCCATCATCATTCGCAAGGAGCTGCTCATCCCCATTTTGTGCGGCGTGTTTTTTGTCGAGAGCTTGTCGGTGCTCATTCAGGTGAGCTACTTTAAATATACCAAGCGAAAGCGAGGGCAAGGGCAGCGCGTGTTCCTCATGGCGCCGCTGCACCACCACTACCAAAAGAAGGGAATGCCGGAGGCAAAAATAGTAACGCGCTTTTGGATTATGGCCGCCATGCTGGCCGTAGCCACGGTGCTAACGCTGAAAGTAAGGTGAAAAAGAAGGTAACAGATAGGAAGCCGCGGCTTGTCGTGTTAGGCGGCGGCGAAAGCGGGGTAGGCGCGGCGGTGCTTGGGAAAAAGCAAGGGATAGAGGTGCTCGTGTCCGACAGCGGCGCCATTCAGCCTGCCTACCTTGAGCTTATGCGGCAGCATGGCATCCCCTTCGAGCAGGGGGGGCACACCGAGGGGCTGCTGCTGTGCGCCGACGAGGTGGTGAAAAGCCCCGGCATCCCCGACACAGCGCCGATTGTGCAAGCGCTGCTGGCGGCGGGGAAGCCCGTTATCTCGGAGATAGAGTTTGCGGCGCGGTACACCGCCGCCAAAATGGTTTGCGTAACGGGCAGCAACGGCAAGACCACCACCGCCTCGCTCATCTACTACATGATGAAAAACGCAGGCCTCAACGTGGGGCTGGGCGGCAACATCGGGAAGAGCTTCGCGCTGCAAGTGGCCACCGAGAGCTTCGACTACTACGTGCTGGAGCTGAGCTCGTTTCAGCTCGACAACATGTACCGCTTCAAGGCCGACGTGGCGGTGCTGCTCAACATCACGCCCGACCACTTAGACCGCTACGACTACAAGCTCGAAAGCTACGCGCGGTCGAAGCTGCGCATTGCGCAAAACATGGATAAGAGCGGCAGCTTTATCTGCTGCATGGACGACCCGATAACCGCGCAGCACTTGGGCGAGGCCAACGTGCAGGCGCAGCTGCTGGGCTTTAGCCAAAACCAAACGATGAAGCAAGGAGCATACTTAAACCAAAATAACCTTATGACAATTTACGAAAACGACACTTTTGAAATGCCTGCCGGAAGCCTCTCCCTCAAGGGGAAGCACAACCTCTACAACTCAATGGCAGCAGCCCTCGTGGGGCAGGTGCTGAGGATAAAAAAGGAAATTATCCGCGATAGCCTGATGCGCTTCGAGGGCATTGAGCACCGCCTTGAGCAGGTCATCAAGGTGCGCGGCATTTTGTTTGTCAACGACAGCAAGGCCACGAACATCAACTCCACGTGGTACGCGCTCGAAAGCATGGCCGCCCCTACGATATGGATTGTCGGCGGCAAGGACAAGGGCAACGACTACGGCGAGCTGACAAGCTTGGTGCGGCAAAAGGTGAAGGCCATCGTTTGCCTTGGGGTGGACAACCGTAAAATCCACAAGGCGTTTGAGGGGGTGGTGAGCACCATTGTGGACACGCGCTCGGCGGAGCAGGCGGTGGCCGCCGCCTACCACATGGGCAAAAAAGGCGACACCGTGCTGCTGTCGCCCGCCTGCGCCAGCTTCGACCTGTTTAAGAGCTACGAAGACCGCGGGCGGCAG
>JAITMY010000089.1 GCA_031290755.1 Prevotellaceae bacterium | reverse complement strand
AAGGTTGTCGCCGAGGATAAGCTGGTTGGCAGGCGGCGCTGCCTGTTGTCCGGTGGTTTTCATGGCTGCAATGAGTAATAGTAACCTGCTTCACCCCGCGAAGGTACAAAAACTTATTCAACGAAGCAAGCGGCGCTACTTTTTTTGCAAAAACGACTTGTACAACGTGGCGTCGAGCAAAATGTCCCGTGCGCGGCCCACCTCCTTGTCGCCGGCCACGCTGAACTCTATGCGGCCTGTTTGGTAGTAGTAGCGGCTGACGATTTCCTCGCCGAGCACGGCCAAAATGTCGTCCTTGAAGCGCACGAGGTCGCGCGCCAAGTCGGGGGTGAGCTTTTCGGACAGCGCGCGCAGGTCTGGCTGGATGCTGTCGTAGCACTGCTCCCGCTGGGTGGCCTCCACAAGCGAGCGAAGCGCCTGCTGGGAGGCGGTTTCGTAGGTGAAGCCCGACTTCTCGATGAATGCGATAAACTGCCTATAAACAGTATCTTGCAACTTGAACCTTGAAGGAGTAGTTAAGGTGTCGTTGTCGATGAAAAAGCGGTTTGCAAAGTCAAAAAACAGGAACTTTTCGTACAGGCGCTGTAACACCTGCGGGGTTGGCTGCGGCGCGATGACCTCGTCGGGCGTAATGCCGCCGCCGTCGTAAACGGTGCGCCCAGCGCGGGTGGTGAACTTGCGCACCAGCGAGTCGGGGACTTTGCCCACGCTGCCGTCGGGGTTGCGGTGCGTGTAGTCCATAATCTGAACGCATCTACCGCTTGGTATGTAGTACTTTGCGGTGGTCAGCTTCAACTTTTCGTTGAAGGGTAGCGGGCGCACGCTCTGCACCAAGCCTTTGCCGTAGCTGCGCTGGCCCACCACCACCGCCCTGTCCAAGTCCTGCAAGGCGCCCGCCACAATTTCGGACGAGGAGGCTGACATGCTGTTGGCCATCACCACCAGCGGAATATCAGCATCTACGGCAGAGCGCTTAGTCTTATACTTCACCTCGTCGCCGGCCCTGCCCCGCACGCTGAGCACCTCCTGGCCCTTGGGTAGAAAGAGGTTGGCCACCTCCACCGCCTCGTCCATCAGGCCGCCGGCGTTGCTCCGCAGGTCTAAGATGAGGCTCGTTGCCCCCTTGCTTTTCAGCTCATTTATGGCGTGCTTAACGTCCTCGCTGCAATTTTTGGTGAAGGTGGCAAAGTAGATGTAGCCCACCTTGCCTTCGAGCAGGCCGTAGTAGGGCACGCTCGGCAGCTGAATTTGCGCACGGGCAACGGACAGGCTGAGGGTGTCCTGCGTTTGCAGCTTTAACACCTTCATAACCACCTTCGTATCCATCTTCCCTTTAAGCAAGGCGCTCACATCTGTAACGTTGTTGCTGGTTATGAGCACGCTATCCACCGCCAGCAGCCTGTCGCCGACCTTCACGCCGTGCCTGTCGGCGGGGAAGCCCTGATAGATTTCCACGAACTCGGCGTAGTCGCCGCGCTTGCGGATGAGGGCGCCAATGCCGCCGTACTGTCCGGTGGTGGAGATGTCGAAGTCGTTCACCTCCTCCTCCGAGATGAAGATGGTGTAGGGGTCGAGCGTGGCCAGCATGTCGTCTATGGCGCCCATTATCGTGTGGTCGTAGTCAATGGAGTCCACGTAGTACATGTCCAGCTCTTGCAGGACGGCGAAGAACACGTCGATGCTTTTCGCGAAGCGGAACGACGACGACTGCGCTCCGGCGAAGCCGGCCACGCAGAGCAGGCCGACGGCGGCCACGATTTTTTTAGCGATGGTGTACATGAGCGTTGGGTTTGAAGGTTAAACAAAACTTGTCCGGCACAGGGTCGTAGCCGCTGCCGCCCCAGGGGTGGCAGCGCAGGATGCGCCTTGCCGCCAGCAGAAAGCCGCGCAGCGCACCGTGCTTCTGGAAGGCCTCCAGCGCATACTCCGAGCAGGTGGGCGCGTAGCGGCAGGCGGGGGGCAGCATGGGGGAAATGAAGCGCTTGTAGCCTTTTAGGGCTACGATAAAAAGTTGAAGCGGCAACTTACTTAGCATGGTTAGCCAGTGCTTTAACATTGTTGTAAATAGCTTTTTCGATGTCGGCAAAAGGCGCCTCGGCCTTGCCGTCGCTGTACAAAAAAATCAGGCTGTAGGCCTGCGCCGTGGCCAGCATCCCCCGCAGGCTGCCCTCCTGCCGCTGGAACGCGGCCCGCATTTGCCGCTTCAGGCGGTTGCGCGCCGTGGCCCGCTTCACCAACCGCTTGGGCACAGCGAAGGCCGTTTTTACGGCGGCGCCACCCTCGGCCAGAGGCTGCACGTCGGCCAGCAGCTTCAGGGGAAAAGAAAAAAAGGGGGTGAGCCTCTTTTCAAAAACAGCCGCTACCTCGCTGGCGGAAAGGCTACCCTTCATCTACTTTTTTGCTTTAACCTGCTGCTTCAAGAAAAGCTCCAAGGCCGAAGGCATGGACAGCGCCTCCGGCGTGGGGGCAGAGATGTTGAGCGTAAGCCCGGCCTCCTCCACCGCCTTGGCGGTGCTTGAGCCAAAGGCGGCAATGGCCACCTCTCCCTGCTTGAAATCGGGGAAGTTATGGAACAGGGACGTTATGCCGTGCGGGCTAAAAAAAGCCAGCACGCCGTACGATGCTATGTCGATAAAGGACAGGTCGCTGCTAACGGTTTTGTAGAATATCCCCTTGGAGTACTTGAGCTTGGCCTCGTCCACCCGCTGTAAAATTTCGGGCTTGTAGGTGTCGGCAAGCACCAGCAGGAAGCGGTCTTTGGGGTGCTTGCGCATCACCTCAACGCAGTCTTTGAACTGCCCCGTTTCGCCGTAAAAAGTTTTGCGCTTGCGGTAAACGATGTACTTTTGCAGGTAGAACGCCACGGACTCCGAAACGCAAAAGTACTTCATCGTTTCGGGCACAACAATTTTCAGCGCCTCCACCAGCGTAAAGAAGTGGTCGATGCCCGTTTTGCTGGTGAACACCACCGCGGTGTGCGCCAAAATATCAACGCGCTGGTCGCGAAACTCCTTCGCCTCCACCCCCTCTACGTGGATGAACTGGTGAAAGTCCAGCTTTACGCCGTACTTTTCAGCCAAGTCGGAGTAGGGCGATTTTTCCGCTATCGGCTCCGGCTGTGATATTAATATCTTCTTGATTTTCACGGTATTATAAACTTTTATCAAAACTCATCTATAAATTTTACAATAATAACCAAGGGCAAAATTTCAAAGGTACAAAAGTACAAGAACCAAAAGAAAATAGCGTTTTCCCACTGCATAAAAAGCCTTACGGTTCTGAAAAAGTACGAGCAAAGGAAGAAGCCCAGCGCGATGTAAAGCGGCACGATGATGATGTTGCTGTACATCTTGTCCAGAAATATTTTGAGCAGAAACGCCACCCCGATGGCCACGCTCATCAAGGCGAAGAGCAGGAACTGGGCGTAGAGGATGTCCGAAAACAGCTGCTTTTCGGTGGACACCGCGCCGACGATGTGGCTCCCCAGCAGGCGCAGCAGCAGGAAGATGCCGGTTGCCACGCAGACAGGGAAAAACAGCGCAGAAAACGCCTCGTCAGCGAACGCCGGAGAGAACTGCTGCACGGACTCGGTGATGAGCAGGGACAGCGAAAAGGCGGAGAACACGAATAGCAGCACGCGAAACGGCAGGTTGACCCACGGCTGCGTTCGCCGGAACGACCAAAAGAGCTTGAAGCGGAAAAAGTTTTGGAACACAAGAGAAAATTGCTTGCGAAAAAAGTAGATGAACAGCAGCAGAAACAGCGGGAAGGCCATCGTGAGGCCCATCGTGAAATCTACGGGCACCATGTTCGGGCGCGGCAGGCCAATGCCTATGTTGTTTGTGTAAAATTGCTTCCAGGGGGCATTGCTGCCAAACACCGCGCGAGGCTGTTGGCAGGCGGCAGCAGAGTCTGCTGCGGGCACGTATGGAACGCTTTGTATGCTCATGTACTGTTACTTCCGTAAATTTTGAAGCGCAAAGGTAGTAAATAAATACTATCTTGGCACCGAGGCGGGCAAAAAAAACAAGGAGTGCGCAAGCCTCTCCGCTTGCGTACTCCTTTCTACGCTGCTTGCCTGCTGCCGGCGTGGGGTAGGGGGGAGAGAAAGGATGTAGTTTTGCAAAGCGCACACCTGCCCCTCCCTGCCCCACGCCGGCAGCAGCGGTCAACCTCTAAAAGTGGAAGTTGAACGATATTTGCGGGTACCACTGCCCCGCGCTAACGTTATTCACAAAGAGATTAAAGTTGGTTTCGGAAGATTTTCTGTCGGAGTTGCTCACGTTCGTGAACTCCAGCAGGTTGACCAGCGTCAAGTCCAGCGACAGCCTGTCGTTGGCCTGATACTGCACGCCCGGCTTAACGCTAACGCCAATCGTGGTGTAATCCCCAAAAGCAAGGTCTATACCCCCCTGCGCGAACAGCTTGAGCGGGCCAACCTCCAGCAGGTTGTAGCGAACATACGGCGCCAGCAGAAAGTCGAAAGACCCCTCAGGCTGAGGGTCTGCCTTTTCTCCGTTCACATACTCCGTATAGGAGGTGGAGACAATGCCGATTTTCCCACCTACCGCCAGCTTGTCGGCCACGAAGTAGGTGAAGCTCGGCGCCAGCGTAAACCGAGTCGTGCTCGTGCCATCGCTCTTGCCATCATACGAAGTTGCCGGATTAACCTGAAGGCCAATGGCTCCGCTAATAAACTTCGACCCTTTTTGGGCGCTCACTTGTGTTGCCATTAGGGCGGCAACGGCCACAATAATAATTTTTTTCATTTTCATAATGATTAAATAGTTAAAACAATAAGGATTGAAAAACACCCCACCCGAACCTTACGGTGGCGGAGGAGGCTGCTGCTGTGCGCTTTGCAAAACGACTCTTATAAGGGAGAATACGTTATTAACGTATTTGTGGAAAGTTAACCTAAGGGGGGGGGTATTTAACACATTCAAAGCAGAAGCCCGCGCCGAGAAAGTCCCTCGGCGCCAGCTGCCTGTTTGTATGCGATTTGCGGTAAGCATAGTTTGCCCTTCTTCAAAAAATTTCGACGAAGGTAAGTAAAAAACTTACGCCGCCAAAACTTTAGCCAACTTGAGGGAGAAAAAAATGGGTAGGCTATGGCTGTTACAATTTTAATCCATTGATTTTCTGCTGATTAATAAAAAAAATAAAAAAATATTGCATTTTTTTACGCCCAAGCGGTATCTAATTCAAAATATTTACTACCTTTGTAGCAGGTTAAGAATTAGAAAATGGAGGAAAGAGGAGACACGATGTCCCCTCTTTTTCTTTTGTATTTATAGGTAACGCCCATGATAAGCGCAAGCGACATAGCCCGGGTGGTGGAGCAATTTATTGGCGGCAGCGACTTGTTTTTGGTTGAGGTAACGGTGTCGCCGGCCAACGAGGTTGAGGTGCTGGTGGATAAGCCCGCCGGCCTGAACGTTGAGGAGTGCGCGGCCATTAGCCGCGCCGTTGAGGCGGCGTTCGACAGGGAGAAGGAGGACTACGAGCTGACGATTGGCTCGCCGGGCCTGGGCAGGCCGCTGAAGGTGCCGCAGCAGTACCAAAAGGTGCTGGGGCAGGAGGTAGAGGTTGCGCTCGGCAGCGGCGCGAAGCTCGTGGCCACGCTCACCGGCGCGGCGGACGGGAAGATAGCGGTGAGGTACGTCGCCCTGGAGGCGGTGGAGGGGAAAAAGCGCCGGCAGCCGGTGGCGCACGAGCAGGAGCTGCTGCTGGACAAGGTGAAGTGGGTGAAGCAGGTGTTTTGAAGTTGAACAGGCGATTTGATGAGGCCACTACGGGGGCTACTTAGCATTTTTATAGGTTGTAAAACATAAAAGTTAACTTAAATCATGTACCAAAATTAGAAAATGGAAACCATTAATTTAACCGAAACGTTTACCGAGTTTAAAGAGCTCAAAAACATTGACCGCCCCACCATGGTGGGGGTGCTCGAAAATGTTTTTCGCGGTACCTTGCTCAAGCTATACGGCAGCGACGATAACTTCGACGTCATTATCAACATTGATAAGGGCGACTTCGAAATTTGGCGCAACCGCATCATCGTGGCAGACGATAAGCTGCGGGATAGCAAGCACGAAATATCGCTCTCGGAGGCTCAAAAGATGGACGAAACCTACGAGGAAGGCGATGAGGTAACGGACGAGGTGAGGCTGCAAAAATTTGGCCGCCGCGCCGTGCTCGCGCTGCGCCAAAACTTAGCGGGGCGCATTGCCGACTTGGAGAACCAGCAGCTCTTTGACAAGTACACCGACCGCATCGGCGAGCTGGTGGTGGGCGAGGTGTATCAGGTGTGGAAGAAGGAAGCCCTCATTCTGGACGACAACGGCAACGAGCTGATTTTGCCCAAAACCGAGCAAATTCCCAGCGACTTTTTGCGCAAAAGCGACACGGTGCGCGCCGTGGTGCACAAGGTGGAGATGAAGAATAACGTGCCCGTCATCATCCTTTCGCGCAACGCGCCGGAGTTTTTGGAGCGCCTGTTCGAGCTGGAGGTGCCGGAGATATTCGACGGCATCATCACCATCAAAAAAATTGTGCGCGTGCCGGGCGAGCGGGCAAAAGTCGCCGTGCAGTCCTACGACGACCGCATTGATCCGGTGGGCGCCTGCGTGGGCATGAAGGGTTCGCGCATCCACGGCATCGTGCGGGAGCTGCGGAACGAAAACATCGACGTTATCAACTACACCGACAACGTGCAGCTGATGGTGCAGCGGGCGCTCAACCCGGCCAAGGCGGTGAACATAAAGGTGAACGAGGCCACCAGGCGCGTCGAGGTGTACCTGCACCCCAACGAAATATCAATGGCCATTGGGAAGGGCGGCCTCAACATCAAGCTGGCCAACCAGCTGGTGGGCTACGAGATAGACGTGTTCCGCGAAGACGTAGAGCGGGAGCAGGAGGAGGACGTGAAGTTGGACGAGTTTTCTGACGAGATAGACGTGTGGATTATCAACGCGCTGAAAGCCATCGGCTGCGATACGGCAAAGAGCGTGCTGCGCATATCGCGGGATGACTTGGTGAAGCGAACCGACCTCGAAGAGGAAACGGTGGACGAGGTAATACGCATTTTGTCGGAAGAGTTTGAAGAGTAGCAGCGCTTCATTTTTTGTAAAAATATTCGTTAGGATACCTGCTGGTTTACGTATCCGGGCATTTAAACTTTTTCTATGTCGCAAGCAGAAAATACGATAAGGTTAAACAAGGTAACGCGAGAGTTTAACGTCGGCCTGAATTCTATCGTTGAGTTTTTGGGGAAACACGGCATTACCGTGGACGCCAACATCAACGCTAAAATTTCGGAAGATGGCTACGCGCTTGTTGCCAAAGAGTATGGCGGCAAGTTGGCCTCGACAGAAAAGGGCACCGGAAAGAGCGCAGTAATCATCCCCGTCAGAAAGAAGGAAGAGAAGAAAAAAGAGCCAAGCGGCGCCAAGGAGCTTATCATTCACAACGTGCCGCACGACATAAAGCCGCCGGTGCTGCCGGGGCCTAAGGTGCTGGGAAAGATTGACGACATCAGCGTGGCGCCCGCCGGCAAAGAAGCCCCCCCGAAAACCAAAAAATCCGAAGAAGCAAAAACAGCGCCCGCTGCCGTGGAGCCTGAAAAAACGGCTGTAGCATCAGCCGAAAAGCCGGCAGCAGAGACGCCGGAAAAGGAGGCTAAAGCGGCTGAAAAAGAGGTTGAGCAGAAGCAACCCGAAGCGGTGGCAGAAAAGCCCACCGCCGTGGAGCCTGCCGCCGCGCCGGTGGTTGCCACCGCGCCCCCCGCGAGGGAGGCCGCGGACGTGAAGGCTCCCCTCCTTGAAGGGCCAAAGGTGGTAGGAAGAATAGAGCTGGCCGACTACACGCCGACCAAGAAAAAGAAGAAGAAAAAGAAGAACGCAGAGCGGCAGGATCAGCGGTCGAAACCGCCCAGAGAGCAGCCGCAGAAGTATGAGGTGAGGGTGAGCAAAGACAAGCCCGAACCCGCATCGCTGCGCCCCGCGCCGGCGACCTCGGAGGAAGCCTCGGCAGAGAAGCCTACGCTCGAAAGGCCTGCGGTAGAGCATATCCGCACAGAGGTGGAGCGGCTCACAGGGCCAAAGGTAGTAGGCAAGTTAGACCTCGACCAGTTCCGCCCCGGCGAGGCCGACGGCAAGCGCCATAAGGGAGGCAAGCGCAAGCGCATCCGGGCAGGCGCGGTGGACTTGGCCAAGGAGGGCAAAACAGCCACCAAGCAGCACGAGCAGCGCAAAAAGGACGATAAGAAAAAGAAGCGCCCCACCCACACGGTGATAAACGCTGTGGATGTTGACAAGCAGATAAAGGACACGCTGGCCAAAATGCTCGAAAAGGGCACCAAGAACAAGGGGGCCGCCAAGCACCGCCGCGACAAGCGCGAGGCCATCAACCTGCGCCGGCAGGGGGAAATGGAGCAGATGGAGCACGAAAAGCAAATCCTGAAGCTCTCGGAGTTTGTTACGGCCAACGACCTGTCGAAGATGATGGACATATCGGTGAACGAGGTGATAAGCGCCTGCATGAACCTCGGCCTCATGGTGTCCATCAACCAGCGGCTCGACGCCGAGGCCATTGCGCTCATCGTAGAAAACTTTGGGCATCAGGTAGAGTTCGTTACCGCCGACGTGGAGGGCGTTATCGACCAAGAGGAGGACAAGCCCGAAGACCTGCTGCCGCGCCCGCCGATAGTTACCGTCATGGGGCACGTTGACCACGGCAAAACGTCGCTGCTGGACAACATTCGCAAAACGAACGTGATTGCCGGCGAGGCCGGCGGCATCACGCAGCACATCGGCGCCTACCACGTGCAGCTGGACGATGGCCGCGCTATTACCTTCCTCGACACGCCCGGCCACGAGGCCTTTACCGCCATGCGCGCCCGCGGCGCCAAAATTACCGACGTGGTCATCATCATCGTGGCCGCCAACGAAAGCGTGATGCCGCAAACGGTGGAGGCCATCAACCACACAATGGCCGCCGGCGTGCCCATGATTTTTGCCATCAACAAGGTGGACATACCGGGCGCCAACCCCGACAGAATTCGCGAGCAGCTCTCGGCCATGAACTACCTCGTGGAAGACTGGGGCGGGAAGTATCAGGTGCAGGACATCTCGGCGAAGCGCGGCCTCGACGTGGACAAGCTGCTCGAAAAGGTGCTCCTCGAAACCGACATGCTGGAGCTGAAGGCCAACCCTAACAAGAACGCGCGGGGCACCATCATCGAGTCGCTGCTCGACAAAGGGCGCGGCTACATATCGCGCATACTGGTGCAGGGCGGCACCCTGCGGGTGGGCGACGTGATGCTGTCTGGACAGCACACAGGCCGCATAAAGGCCATGTTCAACGAGCGCGGCAAAAAAATTACCGAAGCCGGCCCCTCCGTGCCGGTTGAAATACTGGGGCTGAACGGCGCCCCCACCGCCGGCGAAACGTTCAACGTGATGAACGACGAGCGGGAGGCGCGCGAAATAGCCAACAAGCGCGAGCAGCTGAAGCGCGAGCAGGGGCTGCGCACCCAAAAGCACATCACCCTTGACGAAATAGGCCGCCGCCTGGCCATTGGCAACTTCAAAGACCTCAACATCATCGTGAAGGCCGACGTGGACGGCTCGGTGGAGGCGCTGACCGACGCCCTGCTCAAGCTGAGCACCGAGCAGGTGCAGGTGAACGTGATCCACAAGGCGGTGGGCGCCATCTCGGAGAGCGACGTGCACCTCGCCGTGGCCTCCGAGGCCATCATCATGGGCTTTCAGGTGCGCCCCTCGGCCACCACCCGCAAGCTGGCCGAGCAGGAGGAAATCGAAATCCGCACCTACGCCGTTATCTACGACGCCATCGACGAAATTAAGGACGCCATCGAGGGTATGCGGGCGCCAGAGTTCAAGGAAGAAGTCGTGTGCTCGGTGGAGGTGCTCAAGGTTTACCACGTTACGAAGGTGGGCACGGTGGCCGGCTGCATCGTGCGCGAGGGCAAGATAACCCGCAACACCAAGGTGCGCATCGTGCGCGACGGCATCGTGGTGCACGCCGGCGAGCTGGCCTCGCTCAAGCGCTTCAAGGACGACGTGAAGGAGGTAACCTCCGGCTTCGAGTGCGGCCTCAACCTCGCCAGCTACAACGACGTGCAGGAGGGCGACGTCATCGAGGGCTACGAGGTGGTGCAGATAAAAAATAAAGCGTAAACAATAACCCTAACCCTGCTTTTGCCATGAAAAAAAACAACATCTACCAGCTGACAACGCTCGCGCTGTGCGTGGTCGTTGTCGTGCTGGCCTACACTAACTTTTCATCAGATAGCGCTATGGAAGCAAGCAACAAAGCGGCAGTGCTGGAGACCATCCACAGCCGTAAAAGCGTACGCAAGTACATTGACAAGCCGGTAAGCAAGGACGATTTGCTTACGCTCGTAAAGGCCGGCATGGCCGCGCCGAGCGGGAAAAACGAGCAGCCCTGGGCGTTCGTCATCGTAAGCGAAAAAGCAAGGCTCGACACAATGGCCGAGCGGCTGCCCTACGCAAAGATGCTGCGGCAGGCCGCCGCCGCTATCGTCGTGTGCGGCGACATGGCCCGGCTCCGCAACCCCGAGGCCAGCCTGTGGGTGCAGGACTGCTCGGCGGCCACGGAGAACATCCTGCTCGCTGCCGAGGCGATAGGCCTTGGGGCCGTGTGGACAGCTGCCTACCCCTACGAAGACCGGATGGGCGTGGTGCGCAGCGTGCTCAACCTCCCCCCAACCACCATACCGCTCTGCGTTATCCCCGTGGGCTACCCCGACGGAACAGAGAAGCCCAAGGATAAGTGGAAGGAGGAAAACGTGAGGTGGGAGCGCTGGGAGTAGCGATACGGCGAGGGGTGAAGGCCACCCCTCGCTGCTGCACGCAGGAGCACCCATGCCAAAATTACGTTGGCGGCTTTAGCCTTGCTGAGAATTGTTGTGCCACGTAGCCACTAATATTTTTTGGCTGTGTGGAAATAATCACTTACTTCGCGTTCAACTTCGGATAGTATGTCATTATCGGAAGTTTTGAAATTTAGTGACCAATGAAATGAGTCCGGAAGAAAAGGCAAGGGTAAAAATAGACCAAATGCTGGAAAATGCAGGATGGCAAGTAGTGGACAGAATGGCTTACTCCTCGTCTGCTGTTGCTATCGCTGTCAGGGAAGGTTTGCTGAAAGGCAATAAGGAAGCGGATTATCTGCTGTTTTTGGATGGCAAAGCAATTGGCGTGCAGGAGGCGAAAAAAGAAGATACAAAATTGTCGGAAATCGTGGCGGCACAAGCCGAAAACTATACTTATCAATTACAAAACTGGTATCAATATTGGCAAAAACCCTTGCCGTTCGTTTATCTATCCAATGGGAAAGAATTATTGTTCAGGGATATGCGCGTAAAAAACGATTATATGCCTCTGCAAAAAATGCACACACCCAAAGAGCTTGCAAAAATGGCAGGTATCAAAAATGA
>JAITMY010000061.1 GCA_031290755.1 Prevotellaceae bacterium | reverse complement strand
GCAGGTGCGGCATTTCTCCCAGACGGAGATGCTGTCGGGAGCGGCGGCAAGCGCGGGGAGTGCTGCTATCAGCAACAATAGTATCCCAATGGTTTTTCGCATTTAGGTAGAGGTTTTTTTGAATGTGCACACGCTATGCCCTCCTTCTTTGTCGCATGTCCGCACGGCGATGATTTTGGCGTTGCCATTTTTGTCGGCGGTTATCGTTGCCTTTATCCGGCGGGTGTAAAGCCCCGGCTTCACCTCCTTCCACTCGGTGGCGCCTGCAATCTTCAGGTTTTCGTAGGTGAATTTCGTCCTCTTTATCCCCTCCGGGCAAACGCGGTGCGTAAGCTGCACCTGCACGAGCACAACCACCGTATCGCCGGTCAGATAAGTATCTTTCTTCAGGTCATCCTGCACGTCCATGCGGATTTCGCAGGCCGACAGCCGCGGCGATGCCGGCAGTAGCAAAAGTGCGATAAAGATTATGCGTTTCATAGTAACAATAAATTAAGCGGGAAACCTTCCCAAGACGTTTGGAACACTTTCCCGCTGCCGGGAAACCTTCCCAAGACGTTTGGGACACTTTCCCGCTTGCGGGACGCCTTCCCAAGACGTTTGGGAGACTTTCCCGCTTGCGGGACGCCTTCCCAAGACGTTTGAGACACTTTCCCGCTTGCGGGACGCCTTCCCAAGACGTTTGGGAGACTTTCCCGCTGCCGGGACAGCGCCCCGCAAGTCGCAGAGCACTAAAAAACGTTTGTTAATGTGAAATAATGTTAGCGGGGGGGGTAAAATCGCTATAACCCTTTAGTGGTATTAGGTTATAGGCAATTGTAGATGTATTAACATTCTCCATTTTGCGCTGCTTGACTAAGTGACTAAAAAAATGAACGCCCCAAAGGTAGTATATTTTTTTTTAAGCTGATGCGCAAGCAAGGATTTTTTTTGGAAAAAGCTGGATTGCTTCGGGAAATGCCCTCGCAATGCGCGGCGCTAAGGGTGAGGCCCTAACTTTTTGCCTGCTTTATTTTGCGGTAAGCAAAATTTTGTGCAACTTCGAGGCCTGTTTTAGCAAAGCAAAGCAGTAGCCACCTTTGAACGTTGTTCGTATGAAAGACATCATTATTGCCATCGACGGGTACTCCTCGTGCGGGAAAAGCACCTTTGCCAAGGCCATTGCCGCGGCGCTGGGCTACACCTTCATTGACTCCGGCGCCATGTACCGCGCCGTTACGCTGTACGCGCTGCGCCACGGGCTGGTGGCGGGCGACGGGCGGGTGCTGGAGCGCCAGCTGGTGGCCACCCTGCCGCGCATCGACATTCGGCTGGCGTATAGCCCTGAGCGCGGCGCCAGCGATGTTTTTCTGAACGGCGAGAACGTGAGCGAGGAGCTTCGGCTCACGCCCGTTGCCGGCCACGTGAGCCGCGTGAGCGAGCTGGCCGAGGTGCGCCGGCGCATGGTGGCCATGCAGCAGGAAATGGGCCGGCGCAAGGCCATTGTGATGGACGGGCGCGACATCGGCACGGTGGTGTTCCCCCAAGCCGAGCTGAAAATTTTCATGACCGCCGCGCCCGAAATCCGCGCCATGCGGCGCTACCAAGAGCTGCTGGCAAAGGGCGCCAGCGCCACGCTGGAGGAGATAGAAAGGAGCGTCAGGCAGCGCGACGAAACGGACGAAAACCGAGCGGTAAGCCCGCTCCGCAAGGCGCCCGACGCGGTGCTGCTGGACAACAGCCACCTCAGCGTGGGCGAGCAGCTGGCGTGGGTCATGCAGCGCATCAGGCAGAAGCAAGAGGAAATCTAAAACACAGGTTGATTATGGAAAAGGTCATCATCTTTTCAGCGCCGTCAGGCTCCGGAAAAACCACGGTAGTGCAGCACCTGCTGGCCACGATGCCAGCGCTGGAGTTTTCCATTTCGGCAACAAGCCGCGCACCGCGCGCAGGCGAGGTGTGCGCGAAGGACTACTACTTCATGTCGTCCGACGAATTTAAGGAGCGCATCGACAGGGGTGAATTTATCGAGTGGGAGGAGGTTTACCCGGGCAAGTACTACGGCACGCCGAAGTCGGAGCCAAAGCGCATTTGGGGCAGCGGGAAGCTCGTGCTTTTTGATGTGGACGTGTACGGCGGCCTGAGCCTGAAGAAGATTTTTGGCGACCGTGCGCTGCTGCTGTTCATCATGCCGCCGTCGCTGGCCGAGCTGCGCCGCCGCCTGGTAGGCCGCAGCACCGACAGCCTCGAGGTTATCAACGAGCGCATGGCGAGGGCCGAGCACGAGCTGTCGTTCTCGTCGCAGTTTGACAGGGTGATTGTCAACGACCGGCTCGACCAGACCATTGCGGAGGCCGAGCAAATCATCAACGAGTTTGCCGGCAGCCGGTAGCCGCGCCGGATTGCTTCGGGAAATACCCTCGCAATGACGGCGGCAGGCGATAGCGACATTCTGCCTTGTCGCCTTAGCCTAACGGCATTGGGCTACGCCACGTCGTCGGAGCGGAACTGGAACCCCAGCCGCTTGCCGGTTTGAATTTTGGAGTCCTCCACCTTGTTGTTGATTTGCCCCACGCTCACAATCTTCGCATCGTCGTAGGGCTGCACCAGCAGGTCAAAGTTGAGCGCGTAGTGAATGGCCGTTTCGGTAATTTGCTGCACGATGTCCCTGCTGATAACGTCTTTGCCAAAGTCGCCGCACGGGAAATTGAGCTGCCGCTTGCCCTCCACGAAGTAGTGGTGGTTGCGGTTCACAAAAATCCGCCCTATCAGATAGCCAAGGTCGTCAAGGCGGTTGAAGCGGAACGAGTCGGTAAGGAAGTTGTAGATGCTTATCATGCCGCAGTGGGTGTTCATTTCCTCCTGCGTTGCGTAGGGGTTTTTCCAGACGGCGTGGCTGCGGTCGAACTGAAAGACGTTGGTATGCATGCTGAACACGAGGATGTCTCCCGCTACCCTAATCTCCGCCTCGTGCTGCCCGCGGTCGCGGTACTCCAGCTTCACGCGCTTGTCCACGCCTTGCAGCGCTTCGTTCATTTCGTTGGCCTGCTCGTGTAGCACCTCTTTCACCTGCTGAAAAACCTCGAACGTATTGTCATACACGCACTGCTTTTCCTGCACTTTGCCCTTTAGCGCTTGCAGGATGTTGCCCCACAAGGCGCTGTTTTCTTGATCACCATTTTCATTTTCCATAGATATACAATTTTAGTTTAACAATGTTTGAGCTACTTCGACTTTTTTCCGTAGGGCAGCTGGTTAGCGCACTCGCAATTCTCTCCTTTGTCCACGTCAAAATATTGGCAGTACTTATAGTAGTGCTCGTAGCGCTTTTGGGCGTGTGCCGACTCTTTGCCGCACTGCGAGGCGTTGATAATGTTCAGCGTTAGCCCGAAGCCGGAGCGTCGGTTCGCGCTAAGGTCTGTGCTTGTTGGCTCCCAGCTGTCCACCATCACGCTGTGGCACGAAGGCTTGGGCGGCTGCCCCGTCATCCAAAACCAGATGGCCGACCCAAAAGAAATTACGCTGTCGGCAACCAGCAGGTCGGGGTCTTTCAGCAGCACGCTTTTGTCGCCAAAGTAGGCGCGGCTAAACTGCCCATAGTTGTAGTTGTAGCTGAGCTGGATGGGGCCTCGCCCGTGGTACTGCTTGCCTTCCGTGGGCGGATAGTCCTTGTGGGCTACCGCGTAGCTGTGCGCAACGGAGATTTGCTCCTTGTAGCGCAGGCCTCCCGTTTCCTGCTCCAAGTGCGCCAAAAACGCGGCCAGCTCTCGCCGCCGCTGCGCCTCGCTCCCCTCGCGCAAAAAGTGGGGAAAGTGCTTAGCGGCCTCCGCAAACGCAGCAAACGAGTAAAAGTCGCTCTTGCTGCTCAGGCTCCCGCGCCCCAAGCGGTTGGGGAAAAGCTCCTCCCACATGGCCTCAGAAATCAAGCTTGCATACAGCGTGGTGGAGGAGTGCTTGGCGGCAGCTTTCGCCGAGGAGGCTGCCTGCTGCCGGCCTGCACCGCTGCTTTGTTGAGAAGAAGAGGAGCTTACCCCCTGCTTGTCGTTGTTGTTGTACGAGCTGTTCCAGTCCCGCTTCGCCTCTCCCCAGCTCTGCTGCTCGCTCTTCCGCAGCGTTGCGCACTGCGCCAGCACCAGCAGGCAGCCAACAAGCGCTACTACCTTTATTGGGCCAGACTTCAACAGCTTTACCATTTGGCACGTTCGTTTTAGTACGCTCTTGCAAACACCACGCGCTGCGGCGAGGACTTGCCCGTTACCATGCAGCTGCCGGCCTCCTGCGGGCCATCGCGCAGTATGCAGCGAATGGTGGCCTTGGTTTCCTCCTTGATTTTGGCCTCGGTTTCGGGGGTGCCGTCCCAGTGCGCCAGAATAAAGCCGCCCTTCTCTATCTGCGCTTTGAACTCGTCGTAGGTGTTCACCTCAAACGTGTTTTGAGCGCGGAACGACTTTGCTTTTTCATAAATGTTTTTCTGTATTTCGTCCAGCAAGCTCACCACGTGCTCGGCAATATTTTCCTGCGGCATCGATTGCTTTTGCAGCGTATCGCGCCGCGCCACCTCCACCGTGCCGTTGGCCAAGTCGCGCGGCCCTATCACCAAGCGCACCGGCACGCCCTTCATTTCGTACTCGGCAAACTTAAAGCCCGACCGCACGTTGTCGCTATCGTCGTACTTCACCACGAGGCCTCGCGCCTCCAGCTGCTGCTTGATTTCGTTGGCCCTTGCCGAAATGGCGGCCAGCTCCTCTGCCCCCTTGTAGATGGGCACGATGACCACGTGCAGCGGCGCCAGCTTAGGCGGCAGCACCAGCCCGTTATCGTCGCTGTGCGCCATGATGAGCGCCCCCATCAGGCGCGTGGACACGCCCCACGAGGTTGCCCACACGTGCTCCTGCTTGCCCTCTTGGCTCAGGTACTGCACGTCGAACGCCTTGGCGAAGTTTTGCCCCAAAAAGTGCGAGGTGCCCGCTTGCAGCGCCTTGCCGTCCTGCATCAGCGCCTCAATGCAGTAGGTGTCTTCGGCGCCGGCAAAGCGCTCGCTGGCGGTTTTGACGCCCACCAGCACGGGCAGCGCCAAAACGTTTTCGACAAATTCGGCGTACACCGCCACCATTTTTTCGGCCTCTGCCACGGCCTCCTCGCGCGTGGCGTGCGCCGTGTGGCCTTCCTGCCACAAAAATTCAGCCGTGCGCAAAAACAGGCGGGTGTGCATCTCCCAGCGCACCACGTTGGCCCACTGGTT
>JAITMY010000051.1 GCA_031290755.1 Prevotellaceae bacterium | reverse complement strand
CAGCTTCCATGCTCCTTGGTTGATGTCGAGCACGATAGTGTTCATGCCCAAGTTGAGCGCCGCCTTTTGCGTGCTGAGGCGGGTGCGCAGGCTGGAGTCGAAAAAGATGAGCAGCATGGTTTTATTTTTGCCCAAATCGCTCCACGCAAATGGCGCTTTTTTGACATCAAGCGCCTCTTTTACAGCACTTTTCAGGTCTCCAATGTCTTGAACGCAGGTAAAATGTTTCATTTGTTTAGCTACAAAAAAATGTTTCGGATGACAAAGGTAAGCTTTTTTATGTAATTTCACTACCGTTTTTGCCAAGGAGTTCAACTTATTTTTTTTAGTAGCCAATTGAACGTAAAAATTGAGATTGCCGGTAGGGCACACGCCGTGCACGCCGCGCGGGTTTGCGAGCTTATTAACGAGTCGGCCAAGCAGCGGGGCACCGGAATCGCCTCGCGCACGCCGGAGTACGTGGAGAAAAAGATGTTAGACGGCAAGGCCGTTATCGCCACCGACGTTGATGCGCATCGGGCGGTGGGGTTTAGCTACATCGAAACGTGGGGGCATGGCCGCTTCGTGGCCAACTCCGGCCTGATTGTTGACCCCGACTACCGCCACATGGGGCTGGCGTACAAAATCAAGAAAAAGGTTTTCAACCTCAGCCGCAAAAAGTTTCCCAAGTCGCGCATTTTCGGCATCACCACCGGCTTGGCGGTGATGAAGATTAACTCGTCGCTGGGCTACGTCCCCGTAACGTTTTCGGAGCTTACCGACGACGAGGAGTTTTGGAGCGGCTGCCGGGGCTGCCGTAACTTCGACATTTTGCAGCGCAACAGCTACCGCATGTGCCTGTGCATAGGGATGCTGTACGACCCCAGAAGGCACCAAAGCCTGCGGCAGCACCTCGTGGACTTTGTCCGCCGCCACAACCTCCGCGCCCAAAAGCTGCGCTTCCGTTGGTGGATGCGCAACCGGCGGCTGAAGCAGAAAAAGTTTTTGGGGAGGTAGCAGCCCCTTGTAGTGAAATTTGAAACCTGAAATTTGAAAACGATTATGGAAAAAGTAGTAGTGGCCTTCAGCGGAGGTTTGGATACCTCGTTTTGCGTGAAGTATCTCAAGGAGGAAAAGCAGATGGAGGTGCACACCGCCCTCGTCAACACCGGCGGGTTCAGCGATAGCGAGCTGGAGGCCATCACCCAAAAGGCGACAGCGCTGGGTAGCGCCAGCCACGTCAACATTGACGTAACGCAGGAGTACTACGACCGGTGCATCCGCTACATGATTTTTGGCAACATCCTTAAAAATAGCACCTACCCGCTTTCGGTAAGCTCCGAGCGCGCTTTTCAGGCCATTGCCATTGTGGAGTACGCCAAAAAAGTTGGCGCCACGCACATTGCGCACGGCAGCACCGGCGCGGGCAACGACCAAGTGCGCTTCGACCTGATTTTTGCAGCGCTGGCGCCGCATATCGGCATCATCACCCCCATCCGCGACCTCACCATTGCGCGGCATGACGAGATTGAGTACCTGAAAAAGCACGGCTACGACTACCCGTGGAGCAAGGCCAAGTACTCCATCAACCACGGGCTGTGGGGCACCAGCGTGGGCGGCGTGGAAACGCTCAAGGCCGATGGCGAGCTGCCCGAAGAGGCCTACCCCACGCAGGCTACCAAAAGCGGCGCCGAACGGCTGCACGTGGCGTTTGAGCAGGGTATGCCCGTGGCGCTCAACGGCAAAAAAATGTCGGGCGTGGCGCTCATCCGTGCGCTCAAAGACGCGGCAGCCCCCTACGGCATTGGCCGCGACGTGCACGTGGGCGACACCATCATTGGCATCAAAGGGCGCGTGGGCTTTGAGGCCGCCGCGCCGCTCATCCTTATCAAAGCGCACCACCTGCTCGAAAAGCACGTGCTCACCAAGTGGCAGCAGTACTGGAAGGAGCAGCTCGCCACGTGGTACGGTATGCTGCTGCACGAGGCGCAGTACCTCGAACCGGTGATGCGCGACATCGAAAAGTTCCTCACCTCCACCCAGCAGCACGTGAGCGGCAGCGTGGAGGTGAAGCTGCAACCCTACCACTTTGCCATCGTCGGCTGCAAAAGCCCCCACGACCTGATGAGCAGCAAGTTTGGCGAGTACGGCGAGGTGAACAAAGCCTTCACCGGCGACGACGTGAAGGGCTTCACCAACATCTTGGGGATGCAAATGAAAATATACAATGCAGTAAATGAAAACCAAAATTAGCATCGGCATCGTAGGCGGGGCGGGCTACACTGCCGGTGAGCTGCTGCGCATACTCCACCACCACCCGCAGGCAGAGGTGGCCTCTGTGCACAGCACCACCAACGCCGGCAAGCCGCTGTACGCTGTGCACGGCGATTTGCTGGGGGAAACGGAGCTGCGCTTTACCGACAAAGTAGCCGACGTGGATGCGATTTTTCTCTGCCTTGGGCACGGCCTCTCTGCCGAATTTTTGCAGAAAAACCGCATGGCACCGCGCACCAAAGTTATTGACCTTGGCAACGATTTCAGGGTAAGCCCCACCACCTGCGGCGAGCGGGCGTTCACCTACGGGCTGCCCGAAATGTTTCGCGAGCAAATCCGCACCGCCGGCAACGTTGCCAACCCCGGCTGCTTTGCCACGGCCATCCAGCTGGCGCTGCTGCCGCTGGCAAAGCGTGGGCTGCTGCACGGCGAGGTGCACGTCCACGCCATCACCGGCAGCACCGGCGCTGGCCGCTCGCTGAGCGACACCGGGCACTTCAGCAACCGCAGCAGCAACCTGTCTATCTACAAGCCATTTACCCATCAGCACTTGGGCGAAATTCGCAAAACGTTGCAGCTGGCGCAGGGCGGCAGCCTCCCCGAAGTCAGCTTCATCCCCGTGCGCGGCTGCTTTGCGCGGGGCATCTTTGCCTCGCTCTACACCACCTGCGAGCTTAGCGGCGAAGAGGCGAATGGGCTGTATGCTGAGTTTTTTGATGAGCACCCTTTTACCTTTGTGTCGAGCATGGAAATATCGCTAAAAGAGGTGGTTAACACCAATAAGTGCTTCCTGCATGTTCAAAAGGTTGGCGGCAAGCTGCTCATCACCTCGGCCATTGACAACCTCATCAAGGGCGCATCGGGGCAAGCAGTTCAGAACATGAACCTTATGTTTGGCCTTGACGAGCAGACAGGCCTGAGACTCAAGCCTATAGTTTTTTAATATAATTTATGTTTTCCGTTGGATTATTCTTTGTAATTAAATTAAATTAAATTAAATTAAATTAAATTAAATTAAATTAAATTAAATTAAATTAAATTAAATTTTTTGCAGGGTACTACTAAATTTTTTTTTGTAAAAACTAATTGTTACCTTTGTGAAATTATAAAAAATGCTGGAGCTATGGTTTTCGTTTTTAGCGTCTGCTGCTTGCTGACAAGCTTGGTTCTTTCGTTCTTAATCATTCCGCTGCTCATTGATTTACTCACCAAAAAGGGTGTGCTGGATGTCGGAGGGCGTCGGAAAATCCATAAGGGGAAAAAGCCTTCTATGGGTGGCGTTGCCATTTTTGCAGGCTTCATGTTCTCTTCCTTAGCGTGGGTTCCTTGGAGCGAAGTAGCCTACTTCCGCTACTTTTTTATCGGGATGATTCTGATGTTTTTGACAGGGCTTTACGATGACAGGCTTGACCTGAAGGCCAAGTATAAGTTTATCGTGCAGGTGCTGATAGCGGTATTGGTGGTGTGGGGCGGTGGCGAAAAGGGCATTCGAGTGCCACCATGCGCGTTTGACGAATTTTTTGGTACGCACGCGCTGTCGGGCACGTGGCGCACGGTTTTCAATTACCTCTGGCCGGTGATGAGCTATGCAACGAGCATTTTTCTTATCGTTGGCGTTGTCAACGCATTCAACCTCATTGACGGGTTCGACGGGCTGGCGGGGACTATTGGGATTATCTCGTTCACCTTGCTGGCGGTGTGGCTGCTGGCGGTGGGCGACACGCAAAATCATGGCTGGTCGATGGGGCTGATGCTCGTTGCGCTGGTGGGCGGCGTCGCGGCGTTTTTGTACCACAACTGGCAGCCCTCCACCATTTTCATGGGCGACACAGGCTCGCTGACCCTGGGCTTTATTCTCGCCGTGTCCATCCTCAAGTTTATGCAGATTAACAGCGACCCCGACTTTGTAAGCGACTTCAGAGCAAACGCTCCGGTGAGCATGGGCTGCGCCTTTGCCATTGTTCCGATTTTCGACACCCTGCGCATTTTCGCCGTGCGCATAAGCAAGGGGCGCTCGCCCTTTTCGCCCGATAAGCTGCACATCCACCACCTGCTTAGCCGCAGCATGAAGCTTGCCCACTGGCAAATTGCCATGTTCATGGGGGCGCTGCACCTGCTGCTGATGGCGTTGATTTTCCTGCTTGCAAGAATACTGCCCGACTTCCTTCTTATCATTTTGATAATCCTTATTTGCGTGGGGCTGCACTTCTTGCTGGGGCGGGTAATTAACCTTACTTTTTTTGCCTCAAAATGGAGGGAGAAGAGAAGAAAAAAAGAGAGCAGAAGGCGGTAAACCCAAGCCTGCTGCTACTTTCGCACTTGTCCGCAGCCCTCAACAATCCACTTATACGAGCATAGCTCTGCCAGCCCCATAGGGCCGCGGGCGTGCAGTTTCTGGGTGCTAATGCCGATTTCGGCGCCGAGGCCGAATTGTGCGCCATCGGTGAAGGCGGTGGAGGCGTTGACGTAGGCGCAGGCGGCATCGACCATTGCCGTGAAGAGCGCAATGCTTTCTTCGTCGGACGAAACGATGCACTCGCTGTGCATGGTGCCGTGCGCGTTGATGAAGTCAATGGCTTCGCGCACGTCGCCAACTGTTTTTACGGCCATTTTGTAGTCCAGAAATTCGTGGCCGTAGTGCTCCTCCGGCGCAGCGGGTTGCAGCAGCGCCGCGGGGTAGCGGCCTTGCAGCGCGGCCAGCGCGGGCGCGTCTGCAAAGAGGGTAACGCCGGCGGCGGCCAGCTGCTCGCACACCTGCGGCAAATCGTTCAGCCGTCGGGCGTTTACGAGCAGGCACTCGGCGGCGTTGCACACGCTCACGCGCCGCGTTTTGGCGTTGGTGATGATGGCCTGCGCCATGCTTGCATCTGCCGACTCGTCCACGTACACGTGGCAAACGCCCGTGCCTGTTTCGATGACGGGCACGCGCGAGCTGCTGCGCACAAGGCTGATGAGGCTTGCGCCGCCGCGTGGAATTATCAAGTCCACCAAGCCCACCGCGTTGAGCAGCTCGCTGGTGGCTTCGCGCGAGGGGGGCAGCAGCTGCGCCGCCAACTCGCTCACGCCGTGCCGGCGCAGCGCGGCGTGAATGACGGAGATGATGGCCTCATTTGAAAATTGAGCATCGCTGCCGCCCTTGAGCACGCAGGCGCTGCCGCTTTTGAGGCAGAGCGAAAAGACGTCGAAGGTAACGTTGGGGCGCGCCTCGTAGATAACGCCTATCACGCCGAAGGGAACGCTCCGCTTGGTTATCTTCAGCCCGTTAGGGCGCGTGCTTTGCGCCAAAACTTTCCCTAAGGGCGAGGGCAGCGCGGCCACGCTGCGGATGTCGGCGGCGATGGCGGCAACTCTTTCGGCGGTGAGCAGCAGCCGGTCGTACATGGGGGCTGCCCTGTCCATGCGGGCAAGGTCTTTGGCGTTTTCCCGCAGGATAAGCTCGGTTTGCCCCACGGCCTCGTCGGCCAAGGTGAGCAGCACGGCGTTGACTTCGCCCGCGCTAAGCAGGCTGAGGCGGCGCGAGGCCATGCGGATTTTTTGTAGGAGTTCGTTCATGTTGATGTTGCGGGCACAAGTTTATCTCAATAAAAAAGCCTTGAGCATTTTCCTCAAGGCCTTCGGCGCGTTAGTTGCGGAGACAGGACTCGAACCTGCGACCTCCGGGTTATGAGCCCGACGAGCTACCAACTGCTCTACCCCGCGATATGAACGCAAAGGTAAGCTTTTTTTTGAAACGCCAAACATTTCTTGAAAAAAAATGAAAATTTAGCTCAAAAAAAGTTTGGCGCAAAGAAAAAAGCGGCGCACGTTGGCATTTTTTGTAAATTGTGCCCCTTTTTGAGCCGGTATGGGCGCAACGAAGTAACATAATTAGCACAAATGCCATGAACAGGGAAGCAGATTTTTTGGTAATCGGATCGGGGGTAGCGGGGCTGAGCTACGCGCTTAAAGTGGCGGAGTTTGGCAGGGTTACGCTCGTTACCAAGGGGACGCTCGACGAGAGCAACACGACCTACGCGCAGGGCGGCATCTCCGCCGTAACCTACGACCCCGACTCGTTTGAGAAGCACGTGCAGGATACGCTGACCTGCGGCGCGGGGATGTGCAACGAGGAGGCGGTGCGCATGGTGGTGCGCGAGGCGCCGGCGCAGATACGGCAGCTGGTGCAGTGGGGCGCGGAGTTCGACCTCAACAGCCAAGGCGCCTACGACCTGCACCGCGAGGGCGGCCACAGCGAGCACCGCATCCTGCACCACAAGGACAGCACCGGCGCGGAGGTGCAGCGAGCGCTCATTCAGCAGGCAAGGGCGCACCGCAACATCGAAATTCTGGAGCACCACTTTGCCATTGACCTCGTTACGCAGCACCACCTCGGCAAGATGGTGCGCCGCTACACCCCCGACACGGCCTGCTACGGCGCCTACGTGCTCGACCTGCAAACGCAGCAGGTGGGAACGTTTCTGGCGCGGATTACGGTGCTCGCCACCGGCGGCACGGGCAACGTTTACCACACCACCACCAACCCGCCGGTGGCCACGGGCGACGGCACCGCGATGGTGTACCGCGCTAAGGGCGTGGTGGAGAACATGGCCTACGTGCAGTTCCACCCCACGGCGCTCTACAACGCCGGCGACCGCCCCTCGTTCCTCATCACCGAAGCCCTGCGCGGGTTTGGGGCGCTGCTGCGCACCAAAGACGGGCGCGAGTTCATGCACAAGTACGACGAGCGCGGCGCCCTCGCCCCGCGCGACATCGTGGCCCGCGCCATTGACAACGAAATGAAGATGCGCGGCGATGACTTCGTGTACCTCGACGTAACGCACAAGCCCGCCGACGAAATCCGGCAGCACTTCCCCAACATCTGCAAGAAGTGCCTGTCCATAGGCATTGACGTGGCGAAGGACTACATCCCCGTGGCGCCGGCGGCGCACTACATCTGCGGCGGCGTGCGCGTGAACTTAGACGGCCTGTCGTCCATCAAAAACCTCTACGCCGTTGGCGAAACCGCCTGCACGGGGCTGCACGGCGCCAACCGGCTGGCCTCGAACTCGCTCATCGAGGCGGTGGTGTACGCCGACCGCGCGGCCAAGCGCTCGCTGCAAGACGTGGGCAGCGCGGCGCTACAGCAGGGCATCCCCGACTGGGACTACGAGGGCACGTCGCACCCCGAAGAGATGGTGCTCATTGCGCAAAGCTACAAGGAGGTGCAGCAGATTATGAGCTACTACGTGGGCATTGTGCGCTCCAACATCCGCCTTGAGCGGGCGTTTGCGCGGCTGGGCATCCTCTACAAGGAAACCGAGCAGCTCTACCGCGTATCTACGCTCACGCAGCAGCTCTGCGAGCTGCGCAACCTCATACAGCTGGGCTACCTCATCATCAAGGAGGCCTACGCCATGCGCGAAAGCCGCGGCCTGCACTACTCCATTGACTACCCGCCGAAAAAAGCGGAGCGCGAGGCGTAAGGCTGTTAGCCCCACCGCCTACCCCGCGGGGTACTCCCTGAACACGACGACTTTTCCGGTGCAGCGCAGGCTGAAGGTGTCGCCCTGCGATTCGTTGAGCGTGCCCATCCACAGGGCGGGCAGGGGGCTGTCGTGCAGCGGATACCGCAGGTTGCCGGTGGTTATCCTTGCCTCGGCGGAGAGGCAGAAGAGCGACACCTGCTGCCCCGCAAAGCTCGCAAAGGTGCCGTGGCCGCTGGCAACGTGCAGCGCCCCGTAGCCGGTGAGCATTTGCACGCTCAGCTCGTCGGCGTAGCCGGCCAGCAGCGAGATGTTGCCCAGCGTGTGGTCTTCGCGCTTGCCGGTGGCGCCGAGGATGGTAGCGCTGCGCAGCCCCTTTGCCCTGCAAAGCCTGATGGCCTTCGTTAGGTCGTTGCTTTCCTGCTCCGATTCGTGGTAAATTCTGTCGGCGAAGCGCTGCCTCAGCGCGGGCGAAAGGCTGTCCATGTCGCCCACGATGTAGGTGGGGGTCATGCCGAGCTGTAGCAGGCTCTGCGCCGCGCCGTCGCAGCACACGATGGTGGCCGCGCCGCGCAGCTGCCCCAGGGCGACGGCGTGGGCGGGGCGCTCGCCGTTGGCCAGCACCACGGTGGGGTAGGGGTGCACAAGGGGCTGCGGGGGGGCGGGGTGCGGCGGCATGGCGCTTGGCGGTTACTGCTGCCCGTAGTAGGCGCCGGGGCCGTGCTTGCGGTAGAAGTGCTTTTTAATCAGCTCGCCGTTCATGCTCAGCTGGGGGTTGATGCCGTAGGCAAGGTAGGCCATCTTGGCCACCTGCTCCAGCACCACGGCGTTGTGCACCGCCTCGTCGGCGCTTTTTCCCCACGCAAAAGGCCCGTGGTTCTTCACCAGCGCCGCCGGCACGTGCGCGGGGTTGATGCCCGCAAGCCGCTCGACGATAACGCGCCCCGTCTCCAGCTCGTAGTCGCCCAGCACCTCCTCGCGCGTCATGTCGCGCGTGCAGGGGACAGCCTCGCTGAAGTAGTCGGCCTGCGTGGTGCCGATGTTGGGGATGTCGCGCCCCGCCTGCGCCCACGCCGTGGCGTAGGTGGAGTGCGTGTGCACAATGCCGCCCACCTCGGCCCACGCTCGGTACAGCGCGAGGTGCGTGGCCGTGTCGCTCGAAGGCTTGTAGCGCCCCTCCAGCACCCGCCCGTCGAGGTCGAGCGCCACCATATCCTCGGCCTTCAGGCCGTCGTAGGCCACCCCCGAAGGCTTGATGACCACCACGCCCGCCGCGCGGTCAATGGCGCTCACGTTGCCCCACGTGAAGATAACCAAGCCGTGCCTCACCAAGTCGAGGTTGGCGCGAAATACTTCCTGCTTTAGCGCTGCTAACATAGCGTTTCTTTTTTGTTTAATGATTTTGCAAGCGGGGCAAAGGTAGGCTGTTTTTGCCAACCCCTGCCACCCTTAGTCTGTTAAAGTTTGCTGTGCCTCCGGAGGCGCCCTCGGAAATCTAACTTTTTAACACTGCTAAAATGCGTAGCCTATCTAAAGTTTTTTTACCTTTGCCGCCGAATAGTAAAATAGTTAGGTTCTTATTATGGTAAAGGCAGCAGCATATTTCCCTCATCGCGATGAGGACAGCGGCGCACAGCACTACGCCGCTGTAGTGTGCTCTTTTGGGCCCCCCCCCCCCCCCCACCCGCCGTGTGAGTGTGTTGTTCCGGTGTGGTGGGTGGGTTTTGGTGG
>JAITMY010000050.1 GCA_031290755.1 Prevotellaceae bacterium | reverse complement strand
TGTCCACCCCCACCTCAAAAAGGGCGTGCTCGTCGTTCGTGAGCAGGCGCTTGTCGGGGGCAAGGAGGCGCAGGTAAACCTTGCGCTCGCCGGCGGGGGCTATCGTGTTCTCGTTGATGGTGAAGCAGGCCTTGATTTTTTTGGTGCGGCTGGCGTAGCGCGTGTCCTTGTCGCGGGAGTTCAGCCCTGCCGCCGCCACCCCGCGCACCTTCAGCACCGACCCCCGCTCGATTTGCGACGATAAGTCCTTTTTCTCCTGCGCCAGCTTTTCGTTTTCGGCCTTGGAGGTTTGCAGGCTTTGCTTCACCTCCTTATTTTCGACCAGCAGCTGCTGGCTCAGCGTGTTGAGGGAGTCTATCTGCTGGATGTAGCTGCGCATGATGGTGCGTAGCGTGTTGGCCTCCTGCTCGTACTTGCGGATTTCGGCGTACTTTATGCTTTCGGCGGTGCGCATTTTCTGGAGCAGGGTTTGTATTTTTACCTTTTCGGTTTCCAGCTCGTGCTGAATGGAGTCGTTGGTGGTTTCCAGCACCGCGTACTCGAATAGCATGTCGTTCAGCCGCATTGAGATGGTGTCGCGGTCGGAGGAGATTTGCTGGTTGAGTTCTTCCCACTTGCCGGACTCGCGCACGTACCAAACCGTGATGCAGGCGAGGGCTACCAGCAGGATGGCGATGATGAACTTGTAGCCGGAGTGCGTTGATTTTGTGTCGGTTGTTTCCATAGCTGTTTTTTTTGTTACTGGTTATACGTTAATGTTGGTTATGTTTGCTGTTTTCAGGTTGTCAAATCCCTAAAGATTTCTTCGAGCGCCTTTTCCTGCTGTTGCACCTTGAGGATGGTGAGCTTTTCTCGCACCGCCAGCCGGAACACCTGGGGGCGGATGTCCTCCTCGCCGCTGGCCGTGAGCTGGAAGGTGCGGGGGGCTACCTTGGCCACGCGCACGATGCCGCCCTCGCCGGCGAAGATGGCCTCGTCTGCCTCCTCCAAGAACTCCACCTCCACCACGCTCGCGGCGCCCGCCACCTGCTGCCGCACGCGCTGCGGGGTGTCGTAGGCCACGATTTTCCCGCGGTTGATGATGATAACTTGCTGGCACATGGCCTCGACCTCCTGCATGATGTGGGTGGAGAGTATCACCGTTTTTTCCTGCCCCACCTGCGCAATGAGCTGCCTGATTTCCGACAGCTGGTTGGGGTCGAGGCCGGAGGTAGGCTCGTCGAGTATCAGCACGTCGGGGTTGTGGAGCAGCGCCTGCGCCAAGCCCACGCGCTGCCGGTAGCCCTTGGAGAGCTGCCCTATTTTTTTGTGCGTTTCGCGCGACAGCCCCGTGGTCTTAACCACCTCGTCCACCACTAGCTTCGTGCTCCTTTTCAGCCGGTAGATGTTGGCCACGAAGCTCAAAAATTCGGTAACGTACATGTCGGCGTACAGGGGGTTGTGCTCCGGCAGGTAGCCCACCACCCGTCGGGCATGCAGCGGCTGCTCGGCCACGTTGAACTCGCTGACGAAGGCCTTGCCGCAGGAGGGGGCGGTGTAGCCCGCCAGAATTTTCATCATGGTGGACTTTCCCGCTCCGTTGGGGCCAAGCAGGCCTACCACCTGCCCGCGCTGAACGTCGAACGAAACGTTGTCCAGCGCGGCCTGCGCCCCGTAAAATTTCGATATGTCAGAAACCCTAATAGACATGGCGATGCTGCTAAAACGAACAAATGTAGTAAAAAAAATGCAGCAAAGGCGCAAGAGTTTACTAAAAATACTATCTTTGAGGCTCAACAGCGTTTAAAACCAAATTAGTAAAGCAATGAAAGAGGTTGTTTTAGGAATTGACATTGGGGGCACCAGCTCGACCTTGGGCTTGGTGGATAGCTTGGGTAACATTTTGGTAGAGAGCAATATGCCTACCCCCGCCAGCGCATCGGGCATGAGCGCAAGCGACTTTGCGGAGCTGCTGTACGGCAAGGTGTTCGAGCTGCAACGTCAGGTGTCGGAGGCCTGCCAGCTGGTGGGCGTGGGCATCGGGGCGCCCGATGCCAAGTTCGACAGCGGCACCATTGAGTTTGCCTGCAACCTGCCGTGGCGGCACGAGGTGGTGCCCTTTGTGGCGCTCATGCAAAGGCACTTCCCCGACATCCCCATAAGGATGACCAACGACGCCAACGCTGCGGCCATAGGCGAGCTGGTGTACGGCGGGGCGCGGGGCATGAAGCACTTTGTAACCATCACGCTGGGCACGGGCGTGGGCAGCGGTGTGGTGGTGAACGGGCAGCTGGTGTACGGCAGCGACGGCTTTGCCGGCGAGCTGGGGCACCTCATCATGACCCCGCAGGGGCGGCGCTGCGGCTGCGGGCGGCGGGGCTGTCTGGAAACCTACGTGTCGGCCTCTGGGCTGAGGCAAACGGCGTTTGAGGTGATGTCGCGCCGCTACTTCTCCGAAAAAAGCTTGCTGAAGGAAATCTCGTTCAGCGAAATGACGTCGAAGAACATCGCTGCCGCGGCGCAGCAGGGCGACAGCATGGCGCAGGAGGTGTTCGAGGAAACCGGAAAAATGCTGGGGCTGGGGCTGGCCAACATCGTTACCTTCTCCAGCCCCGAGGCCATATTCCTCTACGGCGGGCTGGTCAAGGCCGGCGACCTGCTGCTGGCGCCCACCGTCAAGTCGATGAACGAAAATATGATGAAAACCTTCTGCCGGCGCAGCGCGCAGGGGCAGATTGTGCAGGAGGCCAACGTGCGGCTGCTGCCCTCGGAGCTGAACGATAGCAACGGCGCGGTGCTGGGGGCAGCGGCGCTTATTTGGAGCGAAAGCAAGTAGCGGGCTATGGTTTGGAAGCGCAACATAGCACTGATGCTCAAATTCTTGGCGGGCACCTACTTGGTGGTGCTGCTGCTGTGCGCGGCGCAGCACGCCATCGACGGTAGCGATTTTTCTACGCTTTTGAGCCAAAGGCTGTTTATGGCCTTGGCGGTGTGCGCGGGGATGTACCCTTTCGTAGGCTTTGTGTCGGTGCGCGAGCCGCTGCCGGCGGGGGGCATGGCGCGGCACGGGCAGCCGCTGGTGGACATCATGGCGCGGGCGGACTACAGGCTGGCGGAAAGCGACGGCGGGAAGCTCGTTTTCAGGGCTGCCAGCCCCGTAGCCCGCGCGGTAGCTTTGTTCGAGGATGAAGTAACGATGGAGATAGGCGACGACGGCCTGCTGCGCATCAGCGGCACCCGCAAGCGCGTGTCGCGCATTCGCCTGCGCGTGGGCGACTACGTGAGAAGCATAACCTAAAAAATACGCAGTGGAAAAATGCAAAAGCGCTACTTCGGCATACTAAAGGACTACGCCATCATCTCCGTTGGCCTGCTCATCTACGTTTTTGCGTGGGTGGCCTTCATCCTTCCCAACGGACTCGTGGGTGGCGGCGTGGGGGGCGTGGGGGCGCTGATTTACTACGCCACGGGCTTTGAGGTGGCCTACTCCTACCTGCTGTCGAACGTCCTGCTGCTGGCCGTGGGGACGAAGATAGTAGGGCGCAGCTTCGGAGCCAAAACCATCTACGGCATTCTGTTCAGCGCGGTGCTGCTTCACTACCTGCCGCAGGCCGTCCCCGCCACGCTCATAGAGCAGGTGAAGTCGGAGCACAACCTGCTGCTGTGGGCAATTGTGGCCGGTCTGGTCGAGGGCATCGGCATCGGCGTAGTGTTTCTGCGCGGGGGCAACACCGGTGGCACGGACATCATTGCGCTGGTGGTGAACAAATTCAAGCACATCAACCCGGGGCGGGTGCTGCTCTACTGCGACATCGTCATCATCGGGTCGTCCGTTTTTTTGCCCGAGCGCACCATCCTGTCCGTGCTGTACGGCGGCATCATGGTAACCGTTTCGACCTACGTTATCGACGCGCTGCTGGTAGGCTCGAAGCAGAGCATGCAGGTGCTCATTTTTTCGGAGAAGCACGAGGCCATCGCCAACAGGGTGTGCGAGGCTATGGGGCGCGGCATCACCCTGCTCTACGCCAAAGGGTGGTACACCCAGCAAGAGCGCTGCGTGCTGCTGCTGGTGGTGCGCAAGTACGAGATCAACGCCGTGTACCGCATCATCAACGAGATAGACCGCAACGCCTTTGTCTCCACGGCCAGCGTTACCGGCGTTTTTGGCGAGGGCTTTGACCCGATAAAGGACGGAACGATAAAAATGAAAAAACAAAGCTGAAGAGAAAACAAAATGATAGCAGCCAACGAACTACTAACGATAAAGGAGGCCAGCCAGTGGGCGAGCGGCTACATCGGAAAAGATGTAACCCCGTCTAATATTTCGTATCTTATTCAATACGGAAGAATTAAAAAAAATGGCGAGAACGGCTCAACACAAGTTGCCATGGCCGACCTAGTGAACTACTACAACTTATACAGCGGTTCGCGAGAGGAGAACTTTAAAGAGCGCTTAGGTGATGATTTGAATTGGGCGCTGTCGTTTGAGCAGTACAAGGAAGCCGAAACTACCAAGCATGTCCACCGTTTGCACCCCTACAAAGGCAAATTTATTCCGCAGTTGGTCGAATATTTTTTAGACGACCACACCGATAGTTTCAAAACCGAAGCCTACTTTAGCAAAGGCGATATTGTACTTGACCCATTTTCGGGAAGCGGCACAACCATGGTGCAAGCCTGCGAGCTCGGCATTCATGCCATCGGAGTTGATATATCCGCATTTAACACCCTGATAGGAAATTGCAAAATTACAAAATACGATATTACAGACCTAAAAAGAGAAGTTGACCGCATAACAAAAACGTTGGGTGATTTTATCA
>JAITMY010000183.1 GCA_031290755.1 Prevotellaceae bacterium | reverse complement strand
CCCACGCCGACAAAGTGCTCGGGGGCCAGCTGCCGCAGCGCCTCAAAGCGCCGCAGCATGTCCTGCTCGGCGGCATCGGCGTCGGCAGCGCCGTAGGTGGACAGGCGGAGCTTGACGCCCAGCGGCGTGGGCAGGTAGGCGAGGTGCAGGTGGGGCGGCAGGGCGCCCTCCCAGCCGGCGATGCGCTCGGCCAGCGCAGACTCGGCCACGCCGAACACCAGCGCCGTGCGGTGCACGATGCTCGGCGTGGCGAAGCGCTCGCGCAGCCGCGGCGCCACCTCCTGCGCCATCAGGTGCTCGGCCTCGAAGGGAACGCCGGGCAGGGCCACCACCACCTTCGCCCCGCGCTCGAACCACAGGCCGGGCGCGGTGCCCAGCGCGTTGGGTCGCGCCGTGCAGCCTTCGGGGACGTAGGCCTGCGCCACGTTCAGCTCGTTCATCGCCATGCCGCGCGCGGCGGCCAGCGCCTCCACGTGGCGCAGGGTAGGCTCGTGCAGCGCCATCTTTTCTGCCCCGAAGAAGCGGGCGAGTACGCCCTTCGTCTTGTCATCCTTGGTGGGGCCTAAGCCGCCGGTGGCCACCACCACGTCCACCTGCGCAAGCAGGGCGGCCAGCGCGTCGGTGATGTCGGCGGCCTCGTCGCCCACGGTGCACATGCGCACCACGCGGATGCCCAGCGCCCCCAGCGCTCGGCTGAGGGCGGCGGAGTTAGTGTCGGCCACCTGCCCTATTAGGAGCTCGTCGCCTATGGTAAGCGTTGCTGCGGTTGTCATGCGGTTGCTTTTTGTTTAATTGTTAATTGTCAATACTCGCGGGGACTCCTCCCCTCCGGTGGCGGCGATGCTCACGCGCAGCGCCTCGGGCGGCAGCAGGGCTTCGACCCGCTCAGGCCACTCGACGAGACAGGGGGCGCCGCTGTCGAAGTACTCGCCGCAGCCGAGGTCGCAGGCTTCTTCGGCTGCGGCAATGCGGTAGAAGTCGAAGTGGAACACGCTGCCGCCCTCCTCCGTGCGGTACTCGTTGATGAGGGCGAAGGTGGGGCTGGTAACGTTGTCTGCCACCCGCAGGGCGCGGCACAGCGCCTTGATGAGGGTTGTTTTGCCGGCGCCCATGCCGCCGTAGAAGGCCAGCACGCGGCGGTGGGCGGCGTGCGCCAGCAGCCACGCGGCGGCGGCGGGCAGCTCGGCGAGCGTGTAGGTGAAGGTGGGTGGGGTCATGGCGCGGCGGTTCAGGGGTTAGGTAGCGTGGCGGTGTACTTCATCAGCAGGCGGTCGGGGTGCAGCGCCTGCTTGGCGAAGCGCAGGGAGGCGATGCCCAAGTCCTCCTCGCGGTTGATGTAGGCAACGCCCTGTAGCTCGGCGCGGATAAGCTCGCGCTCCACCAGCTGGAAGACACCGTTGTAGCGCCTGTCGCCCTTCTCGAACAGGATGTCGAACGTGGAGGCGCTGATGGGGCAGCCTGCGGCGAAGGCGGCCACGCCCCCGTCGATGCGAATTAGCCCGCCGACGAAGCCCGCGGCGGTGAAGTCCTTCAGCGCCCGCCGGATGGCGCGGTGCTCTACCTCAAGCGCCTCGCGCGGCGTGCGCTCCTTCTGCTCCTCCACTTGGCGCAGCTGGAAGGCGAGCACCTCCGCCACGTTAGCCTCCGAGATGGCCTCGTAGCGGAAGTCGGCGTGGCTGCGCAGCAGCTGGTTGAGGGCGTTGCGCTTGGGCTGGAGGTGCTTGCCCTGTAGGGTCAGCAGGCGCTGCGCGGCGTGGATGTACTCGGCCCAGTCGCGGTGGGGGGTCAGCTCCACGGCGGCGTAGCGGGGCGCGGCGGCGCGGAAGTCATCCACCATGTCCTCGGCGATGCCCCACAGGGCGAGGGGGCTGGCGGCGGCGGCGGCGTGCTCCCGCAGGCGGTCGAGCGCCTCGGACAGGCGCCCCACCCCCACGGGCATGAAGTAGCACGTCCCCACGCCGCGGCGCTGCTGCCGGACAAAGAGGAAGCCGTCGGCGAAGCAGACATGCGTGTCGTACTGCTCGGCGAGGGCGTACAGCCCGCCGGCGGACAGCTGGCAGGATTGGTAGGGGGTACGCTCCACGATGCTTCTCACGCGGGGCAGGTCGGCTAAGGCGATGGGGCTAAACGTCAGCGGGGTCATGCTCAAAAAAGGGGGGTGTTACTTTACTACTTCCGCGGGCTTCACCCGCTCCATGCGCAGGCGCAGCTCGACGATTTCTTGCTTAACGTACTCGTGGCGGTCAATCTTCTTCAGCTCCGCAAAGTACTGCTCTTCGGCGGTGTCCATGCGCTTGAACACGTCCGCCAGCTGCTGGCGGCTCAGCTTGGGCAGGCACTTGTCCATGACCACGCTGATGAGCAGCCGGAAGTTGACGTAGTCCTTGCCGTGCAGGTATCCCTTGATGGCCTCAAGGTAGCTCAGCGCGGCGGCCTCAATGTTCTTCTCCTTCACCAGCGCGTTGCCCTCCAAGTGCAGCGCCATGCTCTTGAGCGCCTTGGATTTGTTGTAGAAGTCCTGCCTCACCTGCGCCAGCTCCTCGCGGTTTTCGGCGCGGATGTCGGCGAGGGCTTCCTCTCGGAGCTTCCGCAGCATCTCCTCTGTTTTGGCCTTGAGCAGGCGGTAGCCGCAGGCGTAGAGCGCCAGCGGCAGCGCCACCGCCAGCAGCACGAATACCAGCACCCCGCTCAGGATGAGCTTGTCCCACGCCGAGGCGTAAAACGCCTCTACCTGCTCCAGTACGCTAACTTCTACCATAGCCTTGCCTGTTGTTTAAGCGATGAATAATCCTTGTCAAACTGCCGCCGCGAACTGCCTCAGGAAGCGCACGTCGTTGTCGAAGTACGAGCGCAGGTCGCGCACCTGATACTTGAGCATGGCCATGCGCTCCACGCCCATGCCGAAGGCGAAGCCGCTGTACTTGGCGCTGTCGATGTGGCAGCTCTCGAACACGTTGGGGTGCACCATGCCGCAGCCGCCCACCTCGGTCCAGCCGGTGCCCTTGCAGATGTTGCAGCCCTTGCCGCCGCAGATGCTGCACGACACGTCGAGCTCCGCGCTCGGCTCGGTGAAGGGGAAGTACGAGGGGCGCAGGCGGATTTCAACGCCGGCGCCAAACATCTCCCGCGCAAAGTAGAGCAGCGTTTGCTTGAGGTCGGCGAACGACACGTTCCGGTCAACGTACAGCCCCTCCACCTGATGGAACATGCAGTGGGCGCGGGCCGAGATGGCCTCGTTGCGGAACACGCGCCCCGGGCACACAATGCGGATGGGGGGCTGCTGCCGCTCCATAACGCGCACCTGTATGCTGCTGGTGTGGGTGCGCAGCAGCGCGGGGTTGTCTGCCGGCTGGGGGTCGATGAAAAACGTGTCCTGCATGTCGCGGGCGGGGTGCTCGGGGGGAAAGTTCAGGGCGGCAAACACGTGCCGGTCGTCCTCCACCTCAGGGCCTTCGGCCACGGCGAAGCCCAGCCGCTTGAAGATGTCGAGTATCTCGCTCCGCACCACCGACAAGGGGTGCCGCGTGCCAACGTAGTCCGCCGTGCCCGGGCGCGAGGGGTCGAGGGCGGCGGCGCCGACCTGCCGGCTATCGAGGGCTTCCCGCAGCTCGTTGATGCGTGCCTGCGCCCTGCTTTTCAGCACGTTTATCTTTTGCCCCAGCTCGCGCTTCGCCTCGCCCTCCACCTGCTTGAACTCCTCGAAGAGCAGGGAGAGGTCGCCCTTCTTACCGAGCAGCTTCACCCGAAACTCCTCCAGCTGCTGAACGTTGTCGGCGGTGAACGCCGACACCTCGGCTATCAACTTTTCTATGCGCTTTACCATGTCTGCTTGCTTAATTTTTTCGACGTAATGGGGCAAAGGTAGTAAAATTTCAGGATTTTCCAAGCGCGTGAAGGAAACATCAAGGCTAAGTTAATAAGGCTAAGTTAATTCACAAACCCAATTTTACGTTTGGGGAGCTTATCTTCTAATCGCCTTCGCTCTGCAAGCTCTGTGAGTGCCTGATAAACTTCGTTAAATTGGGTATCTGTTACAATCATAAAATTGTCTAATTGCTGCTTTAGCTCTGCGTATCCTATGGCAAATTGCCGCAAGGCAACAAAAGCACGAACAATTTGTATATTAACATCCACCGCTTTCTGGCTATTTAGCAGTCCTGCCAGCATAGCCACGCCGTGTTCTGTAAAAGCATATGGCAATTTTCGTGTTCCACCCCAACTTGATGTTCCATTTTGGAATATCAAGTCAAACTCTTTTTCGTTGAGCTGGAACATAAAATCATCGGGAAAACGGTTGATATTACGCTTCACGGCCTTATTCAGGTTGGCCGTTGTTACCTCATACATTTTTGCCTAATCCCTGTCCAGAATTTCCTTCAGCCCGCGTATTTCTTATATTTTTCTCTTGATAAGCTCTAACTCCATAACATAATTGCCATTAGATAGTAAAATGAATAC
>JAITMY010000182.1 GCA_031290755.1 Prevotellaceae bacterium | reverse complement strand
AGAGGCATGTCCTCCCGGCTGGTCGCTCCCCAGCGATGATGATTTTGAGGAGCTGGCCAGCTGGCTCAACGCGCAAAACAAGTGGGGCTGGAGCGAGTGGAATTCTGGCTTTGCTCTTGCCGGCGGCGCTCGCAAGGGCATCTTTGGCGGCGAGCAGGGCTTGTACGGCAGCTGGTGGAGCAGCAACGAGGAGGAGGGCTGGTACGTGGGCAAGGGGGACACAAATGGGACTCTTAGCACGGATGATAGTAGCCTTGCTTATAGCGTGAGGTGCGTGAAGGAGCAGTAGGGGGGCGTTGCTGTCACCCGCTCGCCGTCATTGTGGGCTTGACCCGCAATGACGGCGAGCGGGTGATGCCGCGTAGGGGCGCACCTATGTGTGCGCCCTTTTACTATGTGTGCGCCCTTTACAGATGTGGGCACGCCGTTAGGTAGCGACTGCATGGGAAGGGCGCACACATAGGTGCGCCCCTACGTTCGGACGGATACCCTCAACGGGGAAATCCCGTAGGGATGGCAGTATGGTAGAAACGGCAACCCGTGCGCACGGCAGGACAATTGGAATAGCACCTCAAAAAAAGATTTAGCGTGAAAAAGTGGCGTAAAAATTTTTGTTTAAAAGTCTGGATTTTTGACACCCCACCCTACGGGATTTCAGACTATCATACCTGCCGTTTCTACCCTACTGCCCCTACCCTACCGCAACCCTAATTCTCCCTCTCTGCAATCCCTCCACCACCTCCCGCACCGAGCGGAACGCGATCTCCTCAAGCTTAATGTCGTGCAGGGCGAGGAAAACGAAGCTCGACACGTCGTCGGCGGGGCGAAGCGGGGCAAGGTCGCGCACGGCGCAGGCAAAGGCGAGGTCGAGGGTGAAGTACACCGTGCCGCCGTAGAGGTATTGGTTGGTAAAAGTGCCCAGAAATTGCAGGCTGCTCACCTCCACGTTGAGCTCCTCCTTCACCTCGCGCATCACGCCGTGCTCTGCTGTTTCGCCGGTGTCCACAAAGCCTCCCGGCAGGTCGAGCATGCCCTGCGAAGGCTCGCGGCCTCGTCGCGTCATCAGCAGCTCGCCCTGCGGGTTGCCGATGACGGCAATGGTGGCCGCAGCCGCGTTGGTGTAGAGCTTGCGTCCGCAGCGCGAACAGCGGTGCGACTTGACGCCGTCCCACGCGAAGCTGTCGGAGCCGCAGTAGGGGCAGTAGCGAAAAACCTGCGAGGGGAAAAAGTCTTCCAGCATGGTTAGAACGACACGCGCAGCTGAACCATTTTGTGGAGATCTTCGACCTGTTCGGGCGAGTAGCCTTTGCTCTGGAATACGAGCTTGCCGCTGGCGTCGAAGAGGTAGCAGCGGGGGATTTCTTTTTCGGCGAACAGCGCGTACACCTTACGCTGCGGGTCAGCGTACACGGGGAAGGCGAAGCCGTGGTCGCGCCAGTAGAGCTCAATCGCCTCCTGGTTTTCGCCGCGGGCAATGCCGAGGATGTTGATTTTGTTTCCGCCCTTGTAGAGCTCAAACTCGCCCTGCACGCACTCCAGCTCGGACTGGCAGGCGGGGCACCAAGTGGCGAAGAACACGATGAGCGTGGGCTTGCCTAGCAGGGTCTTGGTTCCTACGGTTTCGGTGAGCGTAAAGTCGGGCATGTGGCTGCCGATTTCGATCTCCACCTTTTTCTTGGCGCACGAGGCCAGCATTAGCCCGCAGCATAGGGCGAGGCCCCACATCTTGCACCACATGTATAGCTTGTTTCGGTTCATAGTATTGTTTTTTTTGCTGATTTATTTCTACAGAAAGTTGCGCTGCCGCATGGCCTCAAACGTAATGACGGCGGTGGATACCGACACGTTGAGCGAGTCGATGGCGCCGCGCATGGGTATCTTAATTCGCAGGTCGGCGTTGCTCAGCCAGAAGTTCGTGAGGCCGTCGGCCTCGGCGCCCACCACCACCGCGCAGGGCTGGCGCATGTCCGCCTCGTGGTAGCTGGTGGAGCCTTGCAGCTCGGCGGCCATGGTGGTGATGCCGTGCTGCCGCAGGTAGCTCAGCGCCTCGTCCGAGCTGCAGCACGCCAGCTGCGTGGAGAAGAGGCATCCGATGCTGGAGCGCACCACGTTGGGGTTGTACACGTCGCACTGCGGGTCGCAAACGATGACGGCGTCGGCCTTGGCAGCGTCGGCAGTGCGCAGAATGGCGCCCAGGTTGCCGGGCTTTTCTACCGCCTCGAGCACGATGATAAACGGCGTGGCCGAAAGCTGCAGGCTGTCGAGCCGCAGCTCTTTTTGCTCCGCCACCGCCAGCAGGCCGTCGCTTCCTTCGCGGTAGGCCAGCTTGGCAAACACCGCCGCCGACACCTCAAAGCATTGCTCCGCCGCGGGTAGCGGGCGCAGGCTGCCCCAGCGCGAGCGGCACACAAAAAGCGTTTGGAGGCTGTATCCGCACTTCACGGCAACCTCCATTTCGCGAGCACCTTCGAGCACAAACAGGCCGCTGCTGCGGCGCTCGCGCGACTTTTCGGCCAGCTCAACCACTGCCTTCACGCGATAGTTTTGGACTGAGTTGATAGTTTCCACGGCGGCAAAGATACGAATTAATTGAGACTTGCAACGCAGGGCAACCGCATCAAAATTTAAGCGTTCTGCATGGCGCACGGGTGTAGGCTGTGCCCCGAATGAAGCCTGTGCTCCGTGCGCAAGACCGCATGCGCATCGTTGGCTACTAAGGTTGCCTGACAAAATAAGGTTTTACAATGGGTTGGACAGCGGTATGGAACCTCATTTTCATCTAATTTTCTTCAACAAAACAATGCTTCGACTACGCTCTGCAACCACCTCAGTAGCCAGAAGAGAATAATAGCTCTCAACCTCATTACCTCATTGTAATTTTAATGAGGTAATGAGGTTGTAAAGACGT
>JAITMY010000170.1 GCA_031290755.1 Prevotellaceae bacterium | reverse complement strand
GCCGCCGCCGTAGCGGGCTACCAGCTCGGCCATGTGGCGCTTGAAGACAAAGCCCCACGGGAGCGTGGTGCTGGTGCCGAATATCTCGGAGTTCATCAGGTTGCCCGTGCGGATAAAGAAGCCCACGAGGGCTACCACAATCACAATCCTATCCAGCAGCCACAGGTAGCTCATCCTGCGCCTGCGGCAAAACAGGTATAGCCCCAGCGGAACGCCAATGGCCGCCCCGTGGCTCGCCAGCCCCCCCTCCCACACCTTCAGCATCTCCAGCAGGTGCGACAGGTAGTAGTCCGGCTGGTAAAACAGGCAGTGCCCCAAGCGCAGGCCTACAATGGTGGACACGATAGCCCACACCGTGAGGCTGTCCAGCAGCGGCTGGGGCAGCTTGTCGCGCTTAAAGAAGCGGGCAAAGATGAGGTAGCTCGCCATAAAGGCCACGGCGAAGAGCACCCCGTAGTAGCGGATGTGAAGGAAGCCTACGGAAAAGATTTCGGGGTTGGCGTTCCACGTAATGAAGGTTAGCATTGCGGTAGGGGGTTAAATAGGTTGTTGTGGCTACTGGTCTAACATTTTGAACACCTCGTCGAGCTTGGGGGCGAGGATAACCTCAATGCGGCGGTTGGCCTGCCGCGCCTCGGTTGTTTTTTCCTTCTTGAGCGGCACGAACTCGGCCCTGCCCGAGGCGGTGATGCGCGACTGGGCAATGCCCTTGTTGCGGAGCATGATGCGCACCACCGAGGTAGCCCGCTTCACGCTCAGGTCCCAGTTGTCTTGCAGCTGCCCCGCGCCGTTGTAGGGCACGTCGTCTGTGTGCCCCTCGATGGCCACGTTGATGTCCGGATTTTGCTCCAGCACCTTGGCGAGGTTCTGGATGGCCTCGGCGCCGCGGGTGTCCACCACAAAGCTGCCCGAGGCAAACAGCAGCTGCTCGTCAAGCGAAACATATACCTTGCCGTCGCGCATGGACACGGTCAGCCCCTTGCCCTCGAAGCCCAGCAGGGCGTCGGCCACCTTTTTGCGCAGCGCCCGGGCCACGGAGTCCTTCTGCGCAAGCGCCTGCTGTAGGGCTACGAGCTTCTGGTTGCGCTCGGTCAGGTCGCGCTCGAGCTGCTGCACCGCCCGCGTGCGGTCGCCCAGCGCGCGGTCCATGTCGCCCAGCATGCTTTCCTTGTCCAGCAGCGCCTCGCGGTTCTGCTGTAGCTGCTCAAGCAGCTGGCGTATCTCCTGCTTGCTGCCCGCCTGCGTGGTCTCCTGCATTTTCATCAGGTCGGCGTAGCGGCTATCGAGGGCACGCTTCTCCTCTTGTAGCAGGCCGATGGTGTCTTGCAGCTCCACAATTCTACCGCTCAGCTGCTGGGTGGTGGCCTGCTGATTTCGCTTCTGCTTCTGCAAGCTCTGGTTCTCCTGCTCCAGCTGGGCGGCGTTCTCCTCGCAGGCGGCGTGCTGCTCTTGCAGCGCCTGAAACTTCTTGGGGGCAATGCAGGCGGCCTGCATTGCAAGCGCAGCGAGGCATAGTAAACGTAGGGTGTGCTTCATGTTCTGTAAATAAGAATAATTAAGGGAACAAAAGTAGCGGATTAACGGGTAGAAATTACTACTTTTGCCGCGGCCATTGTTAAACTATCATATATGCAACAGAGCAACTACCCTTTGCTGGAGGCTATAGGCAGCCCGCAAGACTTGAAGCAGCTACGCCCTGAGCAGCTGCTGGAGGTGTGCCGCGAGGTGCGCGACTTTATCATCGAGGCCGTGTCGGAGAACCCCGGGCACTTCGGCGCGAGCCTCGGCGTGGTGGAGCTGACGGTGGCGCTGCACTACGCCTACAGCGCCCCCTACGACAAGCTGGTGTGGGACGTTGGGCATCAGGCCTACGCGCACAAGCTGCTCACGGGGCGCCTGCGGCAGTTCGCCAGCAACCGCCACTACGGCGGCATCAGCGGCTTCCCCCGCATGGCCGAGAGCGAGTACGACGCCTTCGGAACGGGGCACTCCTCAACCTCCATCTCGGCGGCGCTGGGCATGGCCGTGGCCGCCAAGCTACAGGGCGAAGACCGCCACGTGGTGGCCATCATCGGCGACGGCGCCATGGCCGGCGGCATGGCCTTTGAGGGGATGAACAACGCGGGCATCGAGCAGGCGAACCTGCTGGTGGTGCTCAACGACAACAACATCGCCATCGACCCCAGCGTGGGCGCCCTGAGCGAGTACCTGACCCGCATCACCGCCTCGCGGGTGTATAACAGGGTGAAGGAAAAGGTGTGGCAAAAAACGCAGCGCTTCAAGCCCATCCGCCTGTTCTTCCAGAACACCGGCATCGCCATAAAGTCCTCCATCCTGCGCCAGAGCAACCTGTTCGAGGCGCTGGGCTTTCGCTACTTTGGGCCGGTGGACGGGCACGACGTGGGCAAGCTGGTGAAAACGCTGGAGATGCTGCGGCGCATCCCCGGCCCGAAGCTGCTGCACGTGCTCACCGTGAAGGGCAAGGGCTACGCCCCCGCCGAGGAAGACCAAACGCTGTGGCACGCCCCCGGCCTGTTCGACCGCAGCACCGGCCTGCGCCGCCCCGCCGCCGAGCAGGCGCCCACCTACCAGCACGTGTTCGGCGCCACGCTCGTGGAGCTGGCCGAGCGCAACCCCAGCATCGTGGGCATCACCCCCGCCATGCCCACCGGCTCGTCGCTCAACCTCATGATGGAGCAGATGCCCGACCGCGCCTTCGACGTGGGCATCGCCGAGCAGCACGCCGTAACCTTCGCCGCGGGGCTGGCCGCCGCCGGCAAAATACCCTTCTGCTGCGTTTACTCAACCTTCATGCAGCGGGGCTACGACTCGATTATCCACGACGTGGCGCTGCAAAACCTCCACGTGGTGATCTGCCTCGACCGCGCAGGGCTGACCGGCGAGGACGGCGCCACGCACCACGGCGCCTACGACGTGGCCTACCTGCGCTGCATCCCCAACGTGGTGGTGGCCGCTCCCATGGACGGGGCGGAGCTGCGCCGCATGATGTACACCGCCCAGCTGCCCGCGCAGCGCACCTTCGCCATCCGCTACCCCCGCGGCAGCTGCCTTAGCCCCGCGTGGCGGCAGCCCTTCGCCGAGGTCGAGGTGGGCAAGGCGCGGCGCCTGCGCAGCGGCGGCGACATCGCCCTCCTCTCGCTGGGGCACGTCGGCCACGCCGCCGCCGAGGCCGCCCGCAGGCTCGCGCTGGAGGGCATTGAGGCGCTGCACCTCGACATGCGCTTCGCCAAGCCCCTCGACGAGGAGGCGCTGGCCGAGGTAGGGCGCACCCACACCTGCGTTATCACTGTGGAAGACGGCGCCATCGCCGGCGGCTTAGGCAGCGCGGCGGCAGAGTTCTTCGCCGAGCGCGGCTACCCGGTGCAGCTCGTGCGCCTCGGCATCCCCGACCGCTTTGTGGGGCACGGCACCGTAGCCCAGCTGCAAGCCGAGTGCGGCTTCGACGCCGAGGGGGTGTACCGCGCGGCCAAGCGGCTGCTGGCAGGGCGGGGGTGAGGAGGCAATGTCGTTAAGCTATTTGTATTCATTTTTTCGGGACTGGCGCGTTTTTGCAGCTGCGCCGACAGAGGGCTTGGTGGGCAACGCCGTAAAATGTTACATTGTATTGTTTGCCGTCAGCAGCAGTTGTCAAGTAATCCTTGACAACTAATATGCTTTTATATGCTCCGTATCATACTCTATAACGTTACCTTTGTGTTTCAAAATGCCGATGCCTAACGCTCTTGCTTCTGCTATTACGGCTTTGTTGAACGACATACTCGCAATGCCCAAGTAAATTTTATGTTTGGCATAATCGGGGTGTAGCGCCCTGAAATCTTGAACCTTTTTGGTTGCTAATGCGGCCAACGAATTTTGGTGTGCGCGATATTTGATTTCAATAATGGCCACTGATGAGCCATTGAGCATCAAAATGTCATACTCGTTTTCCAATTTACCTTCGCG
>JAITMY010000177.1 GCA_031290755.1 Prevotellaceae bacterium | reverse complement strand
ACCACGCCGCCGAACACCGAGTTCACCTCCAGCGTGTGCACCCCCTCCTCCAGCTGCGTGTCGCTAAAGTCAATCTCCGTGCCGCCAAACACGTTGTTGATTTCGCCGCCCTTGAACGTTTCCCTGTTGAACTTTTCGTAGGCGCCGCTGCCGAATACCGTGTTGACCTCCATGTAGCCCGACTCTGTCCGCTGGCTGCCGCTGTTCTTCTCGCGGCGGCGGTGCTCGTTGAGAACATCTTGGTGCTCCTTCTTCAGCTCGTGCAGGTGCTGGGCGCAGCGCCGCCCAAAGCGGTCAATTCTCCGCCGGTTCCAGAGGGCGTGGGTAACGATGAAAAGCCCCACAAGGATGACGGCAACAGGCCAGATGTTATCCTTCAGGAGGCCCGACAGGCCAAGCTTGGGCAGGAGCAGCAAGTCGCCGACTAAAATCAGCAGGATGCCCAGCCCAAACTTGCGGCGGCTGGGCAGGAGGGTGCAGCCCACGGCCACCAGCAGCATCTGCCACGAAAAGATGACAGGCCTGTACTCCGCCGGCAGCAGGCCGATGTTGAACAGCAGCAGCAGCGTACCGGCTGCCACGATAAGCAGCCCCACACAAAGTGCACGAAGAGAAAACGCTCTTAGCTTCATGGTTGCAACTATTAATTTTTATAAAAATACATATTCTTTGTCCTATTCGATGTTTTTATTCTGTCAGGTCAGCCTTTTTCCCGTTATTTCCCGCTTTTTGTCCGTCCGACGGCTCCATTTTTGCTTCCCCTCCCGCTTCGACCGCGGTAAAAACTTGATTGCTATGCCACTTGAAGATATTTCAGCGTAATTTTGGCATTATGCTTGCCGTTGTAGCAAAAAAGAATTACCTTCGCCGCTAAATATTTTGGTGAATTTTCAAAAGAAGTATATTAAGGAGTAGGCTATTCGGCTATGGCAGGAAACAATTCAACGTGGGGCAACCCTTACACGTCGCGGAGGCTGCGCAACTCCTACGTGTCCACGGTGGTGAGCATGTCGCTGGTGCTGTTCATGCTGGGGCTTATGGGCATCTTGCTGCTCAACGCCAGCCGCCTTTCGCGCTACGTGAAGGAGAACATCAGCATCTCGGTCATCTTGCAGGACAACGCTACGGAGGCCGACATTGCGTGGCTGCGCAAGCAGCTGGACATGGCGCCCTACGTGCGCGAAACGAAGTTCATCTCTAAGGAGGACGGCGAGCGCGAGCTGCGCGAAATGCTGGGCGAGGACTTCGTGGCCTTTTTGGGCTACAACCCCCTGCCGGTGTCCATTGAGGCGAAGCTGCGCTACCGCTACGCCAACAACGACAGCATACAGAACATCGAGCGGGAGCTCAAGTGGTACAATCAGGTGAAGGAGGTTACCTACCAAAAGTCGCTCATCAACGTGATGAACGACAACATCAACAAAATCAGCGCGCTGCTGCTACTCTTCAGCGGGCTGCTCTTTTTCGTGTCGATGGCGCAAATCAACAACACCATACGCCTGTCTATCTACGCGCGGCGCTTCCTGATAAACACCATGAAGCTGGTGGGGGCTACCAACGCCTTCATCACCCGCCCCTTCATTGCGAAAAACGCCTTCCACGGGGTGCTTGCGGCCATCATTGCCATGCTGCTGCTGTGCGGCCTGATTTACGCAGCCCGCAACGAAATGGGGCGCGAGATGATACAGCTGGTTACGGTTGAGGTGATGGGCATCCTGCTGTTTTGCCTGCTGGCGGTGGGCTTGGCGGTGGGCGCGATTTCGACTTACTTTGCAGTGAATAAATTTTTGGATATGAAAACCGACGAGCTTTACTATTAAAAATTCTGCTATGGCTAAACAACAACTTAACGTGCAGGCTAAGGCCTCAGCGGGCAAGGGGCAGGGAACCTTTGCCCTTGGAACGTACAACTACAAGCTGATGCTGGTGGGCTTTGCCATCATCGTGGTGGGCTTTGTGCTGATGAGCGGCGGGAAGTCGCCGAACCCCGGCGAGTTCAACGGAGCGGAGATCTACAGCTTCCGCCGCATTACCCTTGCGCCGCTGGTGGTGGTGCTGGGCTTCGTGTTTGAGATTTACGCCATCATGAAGCGGCCTAAGCCGGCTCAGGCGTAGCGCAGAGAGGGGGGCGGTACCATGAGCATTTTGCAAGCCATAGTCGTTGCCATCGTGGAGGGGCTGACGGAATTTTTACCCGTTTCGTCCACCGGCCACATGATTCTTGCGCAGCACCTGCTGGGCGTAGAGCCTACCACGTTTGTGAAGGCGTTCACGGTGAACATCCAGCTGGGGGCGATTTTGGCGGTGGTGGTGCTCTACCGGCAGCGGTTTTTCAGGGTCAGCAAGGTGGACGAGGCCGCGCTGGGCACGGTGCGCGGCGCGAAAAGGCTGCTGCTGCGGCTGGGCGCGAAGTACGATTTTTACGTGAAGCTGCTCGTGGCCTTTTTACCCGCCGCCGTTGTCGGTTTTTGCGCAGGCGACTACATCGACACCCTGCTGGAGAGCGTGCCGGTGGTGGCGCTGATGCTGGTGCTGGGCGGGCTGTTCATGCTTTTTGTGGACAGGCTGTTCGGCAAGCCGCGCGGCAGCCAGGGCGTGGGCGCCGCGCGTGCGCTGAAAATCGGGCTTGCGCAGTGCGTGGCCATGATACCCGGCGTGTCGCGCTCGGCAGCCACCATCGTGGGGGGCATGGCCACCGGCCTGAGCCGGCAGGCCGCCGCCGAGTTCTCGTTTTTCCTTGCCGTGCCGACCATGCTCGCGGCCTCGGCCTACAAGCTGCTCAAAGACTACAAGGTGCTTTTTGCCGCCGACAACGTGCAGGAAAACCTTGCGCTGCTGGGGCTGGGCAACCTTGTGGCGTTCGTGGTGGGCATGTTCGCCATTCGCTTTTTCATCACCTTCCTCACGCGCTACGGCTTCAAAGCCTTTGGGTGGTACCGCATTGTGGTGGGCGGCGCTATTTTGGCGCTGACTGCCTGCGGCGTAAACCTTACGATAACCTGATTTTTTGAAACTATTGAAACAAATGGCTACATCAACAAACGACCTTAGCAGCATTGTTATTCGCTTTTCAGGCGACTCCGGCGACGGTATGCAGCTCACCGGCACCCTCTTCTCCGACACCTCGGCGCTGCTGGGCTACAGCGTGTCCACCTTTCCCGACTACCCCGCCGAAATACGCGCCCCGCAGGGCACCGTTGCCGGCGTGTCGGGCTTTCAGGTGCACTTTGGCAGCAGGCAGGTGAGCACCCCCGGCGACTACTGCGACGTGCTGGTGGCCATGAACCCCGCCGCCCTCAAGGCCAACGCCAAGTGGATGAAGAAAGATGCCACCGCCATCCTCGACGCCGATGCCTTCGACGAGGCGCACCTGCGCAAGGCCGGATTTGCCGGCGCCGACCCCATTGCCGAGCTGAAGCTGGAGGGCTACAACATCATCTGGGCGCCCATCACCGCGATGACCAAGAGCGCTTTGCAGGACTTTGGCGCCGACCTCAAAACCGTGCTGCGCTGCAAGAACATGTTCGCCCTCGGCATCTGCTACTACCTCTTTGGCCTGCCGATGGAGCACACCGAGGCTTACTTTGCCAAGAAGTTTGCCAAAAAACCGGCGCTCGTGGGCATCAACCGCGCGGCGCTCAAGGGGGGCTACGACTACGCGGCCAACACCCATGCCTTTGCCAACACCTACCGCGTGGCGCCTGCGGAGCAGCGCAAGGGCACCTACCGCATTGTCAACGGCAACGTGGCCACCGCGTGGGGGCTGATAGCTGCCGCCGAAAAATCCGGGCGCGAGCTGTTTTGCGGATCCTACCCCATCACCCCCGCCACGGCCATACTGGAGGAGCTGGCGCTGCGCAAGGACATGGGCGTGAAAACCCTACAGGCCGAGGACGAGATAGCGGGCATCTGCACGGCCATTGGCGCCGCCTTTGCCGGACGGCTGGCCGTAACCACCACCTCCGGCCCCGGGTTGGCGCTGAAGGGCGAGGCCATTGGCATGGCAGTGATGGCCGAGCTGCCGCTGGTGGTGGTGGACGTGCAGCGTGGCGGCCCCTCCACCGGCCTGCCCACCAAAACCGAGCAGTCTGACCTGATGCAGGCGCTCTATGGTCGCCACGGCGAATGCCCGCTGGTAGTGCTGGCCGCCACCTCGCCGTCGGACTGCTTCCGCGCAGCGTTTTGGGCAGCCAAAATCGCCCTTGAGCACATGACCCCCGTCATCCTGCTCACCGACGGCTTCATTGCCAACGGCTCGGAGCCTTGGTGCATCCCCGCCATGAAGGACTACCCCGCCATTGCGCCGCCCCTTGCCGCCGAGGGCGAGGACTACCTGCCCTACCGCCGCGACGCGCAGCGGCTGGCGCGACGCTGGGCCGTGCCCGGCACCAAAGGGCTGGAGCACCGCGTGGGCGGCTTGGAGAAGGATGCCGCCAAGGGCAGCATTTCGCACGACCCCCTCAACCACCAAAAAATGACCGACCTTCGCGCCGAAAAGGTGGCGCGGGTGGCTGATTTCATTCCCCCCCTTGAGGTGCAGGGCGAGGCCGAGGGAGAGCTGCTGGTGGTGGGCTGGGGCGGCACCTACGGCCACCTGCTGCTGGCGGTGAAGCAGCTGCAAGCCGAGGGCAAAAAGGCGAGCCTTGCGCACTTCAGCAGCCTCAACCCGCTACCCAAAAACACGGAGGCCGTGCTGGGGCGCTTCAAAAAAATCGTGGTGTGCGAGCTCAACATGGGGCAGCTGGCCAGCCTGCTGCGCATGACGTTCCCCCACATCGCCGTAGAGCAGTACAACAAGGTGCAGGGGCAGCCGTTCACGGTGATAGAGTTGGTGGAGCGGCTCAAAAAATGCAAATAGTGGGAATTGGTAAAAATAATTATGGAATATAAAATAGAAGAGCAACAATACAATCAAATTTACCGTTGGTTCAAAACCACATCCGAACCTTTTGATGATTTGGATTGGAGTGGCAAACAATTAAATGTATGGCTAAATAGTAAAATAGTAGAACGTTATAATTATTGCGAATTATATAAAATAGGAATATTAGGGAAATAAAATTATGGCAAATAAAAAGTCGCAAATAATCGAGGAACTTTTTAAAATCTGTACTAAAACTAAGAATTATGAATTTCATAATGATTTGGTAAAAGGTGTATCCAAAAAGTTTGGTTTTGGTAACCCTTTTGACGTTACCAAACTTGATAATAAAACGAAATTGCCTGAAATTTTACTGAAAAATGATTATGCTATTATTCACGTTGGTAGTGGTAAACATAGATTCATTAAAGGAATTGATAAGGTATTTCATGACTTTGAACCCATTAAGGAAAAATTTGATTGGGAGTACAAAAAATCGATACTCAATCAATATAATTCCAGCGAAAGCAACATTCTATCAGTTGCAAATAATCAGCGTATTTTACACCATTTTCTTTTTGGACAAGATACTGAACTTGATGATGTTGATATTCTGAAACGCCCGAAAACATATTTTCCACACAGAACGAAGACCTCGTTTGAATACTATTTTGGAAAAAATACCAAATTGGAATTAAAGAACATTCAGATTGAGGTTGATTTAACCATTGAATTTCAGGGAAATATTGGCGTTTTTGAGGGCAAGAATGGCAAGCCCGACAGCTTTAGCATTTATCAAATTTATCATCCGTTTTTGTATTATTACAATGCCAACAAACAGACAGAATTACAAGGAAAAATCAAGAATATTTTCAGTGTTTATGTTGTCAGAGAAAAGTGCAAAGAAAACGACATTATAAAACTTTGGGCTTACACTTTCGAAAATCCGTTTGATATTACTACCATAAAATTCATAAAATCGGTTGCCTATAAATTGATTCAAACAAATTAAGATGTTAGAAGATTTTAGAAATATTATTTTTAATAAAGACGTTTTGCAGGTGCTTAAACATTTGCCCGATAATTCATTAGATATGATTTATGGCGACCCTGACTATAATGTCGGAATAAATTATGCAGGAAAAAATTACACGCAAAAGTGGAACGATTATATTGATTGGTATATAGAATTGACACGTGAATGTATGCGCGTTTTGAAGCCGATAGGAAATCTGTTTATGATGAATTATCCCAAGCAAAATGCCTATTTGCGAGTTAAATATCTTGATGACACGGCTTTCGATGTTCACGATTATGTTTGGGTTTACAATACTAATGTTGGACATTCTCCGCGCAAATTCACAACCGCGCACCGCAGTATTTTACACGCCACAAAAAGTAAAAACAATGCTTTTTACAAAGATGATGTTGCCGTTCCATACCAAAATCCAAACGACAAACGCATTCTGGGCAGAATAGCCGCCGGTCATTTAGGGCGGATGCCTTATAGTTGGTTCTATTACGATTTGGTTAAGAATGTAAGCAAAGACAAAACTTTTCATTCCTGCCAAATCCCTTTGCCCTTAGTTGAAATGCTGATAAAATCCTGTACGCAGGAGAACGACGATTGTTTTATTCTTTTTGGAGGTAGCGGTAGTGAACTAGTACTTTGCAAAAAATTGAAACGCAATTATATAAGTTGTGAAATACATCCTGAATATTATCAAATGATTTTGGACAGGCTAAGTAATGGCGGAAAAATCAAGAAAGAGCATCGTTTACATTTTGTACAGGAAAAATGCAGAAACGGAGGTCAATATCCTGATTTGTTTAATGAAATTATTCCTTTAGAAGGTGCTTATATGCTTGCAAAGAGTTGATAAAAGAGATTGTCAAGTTGTAATAATTATGAAGTATAAAAACAATGTATTCTTCCCAAGATTTTAAGAGCGACCAAGAGGTGCGCTGGTGCCCTGGATGTGGCGACCACGCCATTTTAGCCACCGTGCAGCGGGTGCTGCCGGAGGTGTCTGAGGCCACGGGGCAGCCTAAAGAGAACTTCGTGTTCATTTCCGGCATAGGCTGCTCGTCGCGGCTGCCCTACTACATGAGCGTTTACGGGATGCACACCATTCACGGTCGCGCTACGGCCATTGCCACCGGCGTGAGGGTGGCCAACCCCAAGCTCAGCGTGTGGCAGGTTACGGGCGATGGCGACGCGCTGGCCATCGGCGGCAACCACTTTATCCACGCCATCCGCCGCAACATAGACCTCAACATTTTGCTGTTCAACAACGAAATATACGGGCTGACTAAGGGGCAGTACTCGCCCACCTCGAAGCTGGGGCTGGTAACCAAAACCTCGCCCTACGGCACGGTAGAGCGCCCCTTCAACCCGGGCGAGCTGGTGATTGGCGCCACGGGCACGTTCTTTGCCCGCGCCATCGACGTTGACCTCAAGCTCAGCGCCGAGTGCATGAAGGCCGCCGCCCTACACGCCGGCTGCGCGGTGGTGGAGCTGCTGCAAAACTGCGTGATTTTCAACGACGGCACCCACAGCGCCTTCACCGCAAAGGAGCTGCGCGACGACAAGACCATCACGCTGCGCCACGGCGAGCCAATGATTTTCGGCAGGGACAGGGACAAGGGCATCGTGCTCGACGGGCTGCGGCTCAAGGCGGTGCGGGTAGGCGAGGGCGGCGTCGCCGAAAAAGACCTGCTGGTGCACAACGCGCACGAGGACGACCGCGCCGTGCACATGCTGCTGGCCGCCATGCGCGGGCCGGAGCTGCCGCTGGCGCTGGGCGTTATCCGCGCCGTGAAGGAGCCTACCTACAACCAGCGCGTGGTGGAGCAGGTGGAGCAGGTGATGAGCCGGCGCACCATCACCTGCATGGACGAGCTGCTGCACAGCGGCGAAACGTGGCAGGTGGCATAGCCCAAAGCAAGTAGTAAACAGTCAACCTTATTCAGTATTTAAAACACTTTTAGCCATGAAAAAAACACTTCTTTTCGCCCTGTGCATTTATGGGGCTTACAGCTGCACCCAAAAGAGGCCTGCGGTTGTTGAACATCCGGCTTTTGATACGTGGAGTACAAGCACGATTGAGATTGCCAAAATTGAGCTGACCGACTCATCGACGGTGCTGCACGTTGACGCCTTTTCGCGCCCGCGCAGCAAGATTGGCATCAGCAAGGATGCGGGCATTAAGGCCAGCGGCGACAGCGTGCTGCTCAAGCTGGTCGGGGCCGAAGGCATCGTGCCGGACGAGTACCTCAAGATGCCCGACTCGGGCAGGGCCTCGTTCAAGCTGATCTTCCCACCGCTGGGGCCGGAGGTAACGCAAATCGACTTCGTGGAGTGCGGCGACCCCGGCTGCTTCAACATCTGGGGCATCCGGCTGCTGCCCGGCGCGAAGGTGAGCATGGAGGCGCTGCCGAAGAGCATCGCCGCCCAGCCGCTGCGCCCGCTCCCCGCGCCGGCTTTCAGCGCAAAGAGCGCGCAGGTGCGCGGCAGGTTCTTGAGCTACGGGGGCACGGGGCCTAAGACAGTGAGCGTGGTGGGCAACGGCTTTTCCAACACCGGCAACACGGCGGTGATGACCGTTGCGGCGGACGGCTCCTTTGCCGGCGAGCTGTCCGTGGGCCTGCCGGGGCTTTTCCAAACCTCCCTCGGCGACGTCTTCTTGGTGCCCGGCGACACCACGGAAATCTACGTTGACCTGAAGAAGAAGAGCCGCTACGAGTCGCGCTACCGCGCCGACAAGCAGCCCGGCGACTCCTGCTACATCTACGTTTCGGGAGGCTACATCGGCTTTGCGGAAGGGCAGCAGCTGCGCACGCTCATTGACTTCGACTCCATTCAGGCCAAGATACTCACCATGACGAAGCCCAACGAGTGCCGGGACTACCTGCTGGATGTGGTGCACCGCAAGCTGGCGGAGGTGGCCGCCTCGGGCTTGTCCGACAACGCCAAGGTGATACGCCAGAGCTACATTAAGTCAACGCTCCTCTCCGTGCTGCTGCGCTACGAGCGGATAATGGCGCACGCCCACGTGAGCGCCCTCACCCCCGGCAGCCCCGAGGCCAGCTACGAGCCGGTGAAGCCCGACCTCGACTTCTACTCGTTCCTGAGCGAGTTTGACGACAGCGCCTCCTACGTTGACTTCCTGCTGCTGGTGCGGCAGCTGCGCTACGCCGACCCCTTTAAGCTGTCGAGGGAGCACCCCGTAGCCGAGAGGTTTGCCTACCTCAAGGAGCGGGTTAGCCCACTGCTGGGGCGCGACAAGAGCCTGCTGCTGGATGTGGCGCTGGCGCAGCTCTACGGCGAAACGCTGGACTTCTCGGAGGCCACCAAGCAGGAAGTGCGCAGCGCATTTGCCGCCCAGCCTGCCGTGGCCGACCTGCTCATAGCCGAGAACGATAAGGTGCAGGAGCTGAAGGCCGCGGCGCACAGCGCCGCCGGCGGCGCCGTGCGCGAAACGCCCAAGGTGGACAACGCCCACCTGCTCGACGCCATCCTGAAAGCCTACAAGGGAAAGGTGGTGATGGTGGACTTCTGGGCTACGTGGTGCGGCCCCTGCCTGCAAGCCAACAAGGCCATGAAGCCGCTGAAGGAAGAGCTCGCAGGCAAGGACGTGGTGTTCCTCTACCTGACCGGCGAAACCTCACCGCTGGCCAGCTGGTACAAAATGATACCCGACCTCCACGGCGAGCACTACCGCGTGAGCGACGCCCAGTGGAGCTACTGGGCATCGGCGCTCGGCGTGCAGGGCATTCCCACCTGCATGATATACGACAGGCAGGGCAAGCAGCGCTACAAGGCCACCGGCTTCCCCGGCGTAGAAAAGGTAAAGGCCGAACTCGCCAAGCACCTTTAGCCCTTGACCGCCCAGCCCGCCATCCCGCTTTTGCAGCAGCTCATCGCCACCCCCTCCTTCTCGCGCGAGGAGCAGGCGACAGCGCAGCTGCTCTTCGACGCCCTACAGCAGCAGCGCCTCGCCCCGCACAGGCACCTTAACAACGTGTACTCCCGCTGCGAGCGCTACGACGAGGCCAAGCCCACCCTGCTGCTCTGCTCGCACCACGACACCGTGCGCCCCGCCGCCGGCTACACCCGCAACCCCTTTGCCCCCACCGTCGAAAGCGGCAAGCTCTACGGGCTGGGCAGCAACGACGCCGGCGCCTCGGTGGTGGCGCTCATGGCCGCCTACAGGGCGCTCTACCGACAGCCGCTGCCCTTCAACCTCACGCTGGCCCTCGTGGCCGAAGAAGAAGTGCAGGGGCCAAACGGCGTAGAGGCCCTCAGGCCCCTGCTGGGGGACATCGCCTGCGCCATTGTGGGCGAGCCAACCCAGATGCAGGCCGCCGTAGCCGAGCGCGGCCTTATGGTGCTCGACTGCACCGCCCGCGGGCGGCAGGGGCACGCCGCCCGCGGAGAGGGCGACAACGCCCTCTACCACGCCATAGACGACATCCGGCGCCTGCAAGCCCTCCGCTTCCCCAAAGCCTCGGCAAGCATGGGCGAGGTGAAGCTCACCGCCACCATGATGACCTGCGGAACGCAGCACAACGTAGTCCCCGCCGAGTGCAAGTTCGTGGTGGACGTGCGCCCCACCGACGCCTACGACAACCACGAGCTGCTCGCGCTCATCCGCGCCGCGGTGCAGTGCGACGTGCAGCCCCGCTCCACCCGCCTCCGCGCCTCCGCCATTGCCGGCGGGCACCCCCTCGTGCAGGCCGCCCGCGCCGTAGGCCGCGCCACCTACGTGTCGCCCACCACCAGCGACATCGCCCTCCTCCGCCTCCCCGCCATCAAGATGGGGCCGGGCGACTCCGCCCGCTCCCACGCCGCCGACGAGTACGTCGCCCTGAGCGAGGTAGAGGAAGCCATCGGCACCTACGTGGCGCTCATCAGCAAGCTGGCAGACCTATGGAGCGCTACGGCATAGCCGCCTGCGCCGCGGTGCCCCTCCGCGCCGCCGCCGACGAGCGCAGCGAGCTGCGCTCGCAGCTGCTCTGGGGCGAAACCTTCTGCGTGGAGGAGCAGGCCGAGCGCTGGCTCCGCGTTCGCGCAGAGGCCGACGGCTGCGAGGGCTGGCTCAACCCCCGCATGGCGCTGCCGGTGAGCGAGGCGCAGCGGCGGCGCATGGGCGCGCTGCCCCGCGCCCGCTGCCCCCTCCCCCTGTGCTACGCCGCCTGCGAGGCCACCGGCCAGCGGGCAGCGCTGCCGCTGGGCTGCACGCTGTACGGCTACAGCGCGGCCTCGGGCACCTTCACCCTGCTGGACAGCACCTACCGCCTCACCGGCGCCCCCTTTAGCCCCCCCCCCGCCGGTGGCCGCGCGGCGGTGGTGGCCACCGCGCAGCAGCTGCTGGCGGCGCCCTACCTCTGGGGGGGGCGCACGGCGCTGGGCATCGACTGCTCAGGGCTTACCCAGCTGGCCTGCGGCATGGCCGGCGTAGCCCTGCCCCGCAACGCCGCCCAGCAGGCCGAGCAGGGCGAGGCCGTGGGCGCCGTAGAGCACGCCCAGCCCGCCGACCTCGCCTTCTTCGCCAACGGCGAGGGCAGGGTGGTGCACGTGGGCATCATGCTGGGGCAGGGGGAAATCATCCACGCCTCGGGCAGCGTGCGCGTGGACAGCGTCGACCAAGAGGGCATACGCAACCGCCAGCTGGGGAGCTACACCCACCGCCTGAAGGTGGTGAAGCGCGTGCTCCCGCGGCTGGCGGGGGGCGGGGGGTAGGGGCGCCTCGCCCCCCAGTCGCCGCTTCGCGGCTTCACTGGGGGTTACTCACATTCAACCCTGTCGGGTTGGCAGCCGGCAGAACCCGCAAGGGTTCAAGGTGAGGGCTTCTACGGGTGCCGTAGATGTGCTTCTACGGGTGCCGTAGGCGTGCTTCTACGCCACCCGTAGCTTTTACTGCACCGTCAGCGGCCTCCACCTTAACGCGGGCGCCGCTGCCCTCGGCTACGAAGCACACGCCGTTGGCGGGGTTGGGTTTAAGGGTTTACTTGCTTTGCTGCGGGGTGGGCTACTTCTTTGCTACCTTGGCCACCCTGCTGCCTACCTTGATGAGGTAGGCGCCCTGCGGCAGGGTTGAGATGTCGAGGCTGACCTCTGCGCTGGCGCCGGCGGGCACGCTGTAGGTGCGCGCCAGCGTGCCGGCGAGGGTGTAAACCTCTACCTTGCCGCCGGCCAGCCCTTCGCCGGCAACGGTGAGCTCGGTGCCCGCGGGGTTGGGGTAGGCTTGCAGGGTGGCGGGGTGGGTGGCGCCAATGGCCGTGGGCTTGCTGCTCTGGCAGGCGCTCAGCAGCGCTTGCAGGGTGGCGCTGTCGGCCTGCAGGGCGGCCACCTGCGCGTTGAGGGCGGCAAGGCTGGCGCCCTCAATGCGCCCAAAGTCCTTCCACACGTCGGCAGCGAGGTACCTGTCCACCAGGGGCACGCGCAGCGTGGCGTTGCTCAGGTTGAGGTTGCCCAGCTGGTTGGCGGCGGCGCTTATCACCTGGGGCTGCAAGCTGAGGTTGCCTACGGAGGTTAGCGCCTTGCAGCCGTAGAATGCGTAGGCGCCGATGCTGCCTACTTTTTCGGGGATGACAACGGCGCTTAGCGCCCTACAGTTGTAGAAGGTGTAGGCGCCGATGGCGGTTAGGCCTTCGGGCAGGCTGACGCCGGTGATGCCGCTACAGTTGGAGAAGGCGTTGTTGCCGATGGTGGTTAGGCCTTGGGGCAGGCAGAGCGTGCCGGTGAGGCTGCTACAGCTGTAGAAGGCGTCGTTGCCGATGGCGGTTAGGCCTTGGGGCAGGCTGAGCGTGCCGGTGAGGCCGCTACAGTTGTAGAAGGCGTTGTAGTTGATGGCGGTTAGGCCTTGGGGGAGCAGCACGGAGGCGAGCGAGGTCTTGCTTGTGAAGCTGGTGTTGTTGTAGAAGGCGAACTGCGGCAGCTCGTTGGCGGGGTAGGAGGTGGAGTAGGCGTAGGTGCCTCCCAGCCCCGCGTAGGCTACTATGGCAGCGCCGCTCAGGTCGAGCTCGATGAGCATGGGTATGCTGTCGCGCACGAGCTGTAGGTCGCGGGCGTCGAGCTCACCGGTGATGACGAGGCGGGTGGCGGCTTTGATGTTGGCTACGGCCTTGAGGGTGCCTGCGGCGGCGAGGTGGTGCCGGGCGAGCGTGCCGAAGCTGGCGGTCAGCGTGGTGTCCTGCGCAACGCTGAGGGTGAGGGTTGGCGTGGCGGCGAGGGTGGTGCTGCCGCTTGTCCAGCCCAGAAAGGCTTGCCCGCTGGCGGGCGTGGCGGTGAGGCTGAGCGTGCTGCCGCTCAGGGTGGCGCTGATGCTGCCGAGGGCGCGGTGGTTGGGGCGTGCCTTGTAGAGGTACCCGTTGCAGAGGCCGCCTTCGGATATCTTGCTGAAGGCCTTCCAGCCGTCGGCGTCGGCGTAGGCGGCGTAGGTGTTCAGGGGCACTACCAGCTCTACGGCGGCGGAGATGGGGTAGAAGGCGTAGTACTCTACCGCGAGCGGCGCGGGGCTGAAGGCGATGACGGACTTCAGCCCGCTGCAGTAGTAGAATGCGTAGTTGCCGATGGAGGTTAGGCTTGCGGGCAGGCTGAGCGTGCTTAGCCCGTCGCAGTAGTAGAAGGCGTTGTTCCCTATGGTGGTTAGCCCCGCGGGCAGGCTGAGCGTGCCGGTAAGCCCGCTACAGTAGTAGAACGCAGAGCTGGCAATGCTTGTTACCGTGCTGGGGATGGCGAGGTTGGCCTTGCTCTTGCCGGCGGGGCAGGCAATGAGGGTGGTCTTGTCTTTGTTGTAGAGCACGCCCTCCTCCGAGGCGTAGGCTGCGTTGGCCTCCTCTACGCTGATGGCGGGGAGGGCCGGGCAGCTGATGAAGGCGGTGCTGCCAATGCTCGCCACGCTGGCGGGCAGGGCCATAGCCTTCAGGGCGCTGCACCCGCTGAAGGCTCTTTCGCCAAGGCTCGCCACGCTGGCGGGCCGGGCTACGGCGGCAAGGTTGACGCCGCCGCCGAACGCCCAGCTGCCAACGCTGGTAGCGCTGTCGGCCAGCACCACGGTTTTGATGGCGGTGAGGTAGGCGTTCCAGGGCGTTGCCCCCTGTGCGTAGTCGGCCATTGCCCCGCTGCCGCTGATGGTGAGGGTGCTGTCGGCGTTGAGCGCCCACGTGCAGCTGCCGGTGGCGCCGCTGGCCACTGCTGCGGCCTGCGCCGCTGCGCTTGCCCCCAGCAGCACCCCTGCTGCGAGCATCATCGCTGTTGTTCTGAATGTCTGGTTCATGGTAGTAGTGTTTTACGTTGGACAATAGGGTACGCTTCGCTTAGCGTTGCTTACACAACGGCAGCGAAGGTAGGTAAAATAGTGGTACATAGGCAAGGGTTAGGGGTTAAAAAGAGCTGGGGGGAGGGGGGGGTGAGTCGCAG
>JAITMY010000126.1 GCA_031290755.1 Prevotellaceae bacterium | reverse complement strand
ACGGTGGCTTTGAAAAGGTGACGGCAGGCGTCCTTCCCGAGGGCTGGACTATGGTTGATGCCGGCACCATTGCCGCCAAAACAGAAGCAGAGTTTGCCTACTCGGGCAGCGGCGGCTTGGATGTCAACGGTGGACGGGTGGACTACGCCCCCATTCCGCTGAAGCCGGGCGCGAAGTACGATTTTACCTACATCTCTAAAGCCTATAGCAACTCGCCTAACGGCAACTACCACCGCGACGTGGAGGGCTGGCTTCAACCCATAAATATTCGCCCCATCAACGGCTACCCCAGCCGTAATAATATAGGTGAGTGGTACCCCTGCGACAGGGCGCACCCCAGCGCACAGAATGGCAACCTCGGCTGGGACAGGCCGGGCGGCAGCGATGTCAACAGAGATTTCAACCTGAGCGTTGCCGGCGGCAGCTCGCTGAACGAGGCCAGAAATGATATCGCCAAGACTTTTGATATTCACATTGTGCCGGGGGGAACCTTGGGCAACCATACCGCCTTTGACGAAGTGCTGTTGGCCGAAAAGTTTGCGCCTGCCTCGCGCATACCTGTTGGCGCTGTGAACCTATTCCCCAACGGCGATTTTGAGGATGAAAGTCAAATACGCGCTGGTGGATACACTGCAGGCGCAGATGATGATGCTAGCTATATTAAGGAGTGCACCACCAACGATTGCCCCGACTGGCATCAGCTGTGGAAAGCCCGCGTGCGCTTGGAGAGCAACCGTGGCGCCAGCGACGAGGCCGGCCCCTACTGGGCGCACAGCGGCAAGTATGCGCTACGCTACTTTTCGCACGGAGACTTTATGGTAGATACCTACGGAACACATGATGCCAACGCTAATGAAGGCGATGGCGTAGGCCGAGGACAAAATACGCGCATGAGCTACGAGCAAGACTTGGAGGTTGGCAAAACCTATACCTTCAGCTTTTGGTATAAGCATTTCCGCTGGCCTGACCCCGGGCAGATATTTATTGTGGAAAACGGAACTACGGAGGTAAAAAGGGTTACCGCCAATGGCGCCATCTACCCGTATTGGGTTAATGAGGTTGTTACCTTCACGACCACCGCCACCGACCATACCTTGCGCCTGCGCACGGTTCCGGTTGGAACCTACGGCTCGGTTTACCTCGACGACCTGTTCCTGTTTGAGGGCGAGCCGCTGCCTGAATATGATGATAGCTACATCTTCTTTGGCAAATCGATTGGTAAGGACGCGGTGGATGCCGAGGTGGAGTTTGTGAAGTATAGCGCAACGGGCGCCTACGCTCTGGATGGCGAGCAGTATCCCACCGCCGGCTCGGCGCCATACGCCAAGCAAACAGCCGCGCTGATGACCCCTTGGGGCGAGGCGATACCCAGCGATGGCGCGGGCTACATTCCGTTCAACGATGCCTACCCGCGCCCGCAATTGGTGCGCACGAATTGGACCAACCTCAACGGCATTTGGGAGCTCGCCAAGCGCCCCAACAAGCAGGGTTTTGGCGACTACAACACTTTCAAAGCATACACCCAGCAGATAATGGTGCCCTACCCCATTGAGAGCGCGTTGAGCGGCATCATGGACAAGGACTACACCGAGATAGACAAGACATACGCCTACCGCCGCAGCTTCGACGTTGCGACAGCAGAGCTCGCCAACGGCCAGCACATTATTTTGCACTTCGACGCCGTGGATTGGGAGGCGCAGGTGTTTGTGAACGGGCAAAAGGTGGGCACTCATGCCGGCGGCTTTGACCCCTTCGCGTTTGATATTACCGATAAGCTGAAGGCGGATGGCGGCAGCGGAAGCGTAGCCAACGAGCTGGTGGTTCAGATATGGGACCCCACCGCCGCAGGCAACCCCAAAGGCAAGCAGACCGCAGTACCCAGCGGCATTTGGTATACGCCCTCGAGCGGCATTTGGCAAACGGTGTGGTACGAGGCCGTTGGCGCCGCCTACATCGAGGGGCTGAAGATTACGCCCGACGTGGATGGCGCTGCCGTGAAGATTACGGTAAAAGCTGCCGGAACGTTGCCCAGCGGGGCAAAGGCGAAGGTGGTGGTGAAGGATGGTAGCGCGGTGGTGGCCACCTTGCCTGACGTGGCGCTGAACGTGGAGACGGCTGTTGTCATCAGCAATCCCAAGTTGTGGTCGCCCGATGCGCCCTTCCTCTACAACCTGGAGGTAACGCTGCAAACGAGCGCCGACGCCACCTTAGACGAGGTGAAGAGCTACGTTGGCATGCGCAAGCTGTCGATGGGTACGCTTCGCGGCGAGCCGTACACCTTCCTCAACGATAAGCCGATATTCCACTTTGGCCCGCTCGACCAAGGCTACTTCCCCGACGGGCTGCACACCTCGCCCTCGTACGCCGCGCTGCGCTTCGACATCGAGAAAACCAAAGACCTTGGCCTGAACATGATTCGCAAGCACATCAAGGTGGAGCCTGCCCGCTGGTACTACTACTGCGACAGCATCGGCATCATGGTTTGGCAGGATATGCCTACGCCCGCCGACGACCGTTTGGGTTCTAACATACATATTTGCGACTGCTCGCTGGCCACCGACGCGGCTTGCGCCACCGGCAACGGCGATGCTGCCGTGCGTGCCAACTTCCTGCGCGAAAGCGAAAATGTGATTAAGAGCCTCATCAACCACCCGTCGATTGTGGTCTGGGTGCCCCTGAACGAGGGCTGGGCGCAGTACGACAACGGCAACTCCAGCTGCGACGCAAACCCGGGATGCCTGCACACGAAAAACAGCGTGGCCAAAGTCCGCGAGTGGGACCCGACGCGCCTGATAAACGCCGTGAGCGGCTGGACGCACTATGCGGGCGAGGGCGGCGACATTTACGACATGCACAACTACCGCGAGCCGAACATGCTGCCCAAGAGCAGCGCCGAAGGCCGCGCCCGCGTTACGGGCGAAACGGGCGGCTACAGCTACAGCATCACAGGGCACGACTACGACCCCAGCAACGTGTGGTGCAACTACGGCTGCGCAACACCCTCGGAATTGCATCAGCTGTTCAAGAACTTTGGCGAAATTGCCTTTGCGCAAACCAACGAGGGCATCAACGGCATTGTTTACACCCAGACGACGGATGTGGAGTACGAGCGCAACGGATTGTGGACCTACGACCGCAAGATTTGCAAGCTCGGAGGCAGCCCCGACGGGCAGGAGTACAACGATAGCACCTACCTCCTCGTGAAGGCCATCATTGAGCTGATGAAAACTAAGGCGCTGCCGATGTCCTCCGTCGTGCTCCCCACGGCCAAAGATGTGGACGATGCGAACGCCGTTGAGTGGCGCTACAAAACGGGCACGAGCAGCATGGATGAGGCTGCGGGCTGGAACACCGACGACTGCTTTGACGACGGCAGCTGGGCTATTGGCGGTGGCGGCTTCGGCACGCCGATGAGCGCAAGCCCTCCCCCCGGTGCGATTACGCGCACGAGCTGGACAACCGCAAAGATTTTGCTGCGCAAGATGGTTACCATCCCCACGCTTAGCGACGCGCAAAAGGCAGCGCTGAAGCTCGCGGTATTCCACGATGAGGATTTTGAGGTTTACATCAACGGCGTGCTGGCGGCATCGTCCACGGGCTACATTACCAACTGGAAGTACTTCGATATTAGCAGCGCAGCAAAAGCAGCCATCAAGTACGACGGCTGCAACCTGATTGCCATCAAGTGCATTCAAACCAGCGGCGGGCAGTATATTGATGCGGGCTTGGTGCTGCTGTCGTCCGATACGCTCGACTTGGCCGATGAAAGTGGAGCGGCTCAGGGAGATGCTCCGCGTGCCACGAGCTGCTCGGCTGAATGCCCGTTCGGCCTAAGCTCGCTCACGGTTACGGCCACCGGCGGCACGCTTACGCCTGCCTTCAGCCCGGATGTTTTGAGCTACACGCTGAACGTTCCCCTCACCACCACTATGGCCACCATTGCGGCTACGGCGGTGGGCGGCGCGGTGTCGGGCGATGTGGGCGCAAAGTCGTTGAGCACGGGTGCCAACACGTTTAGCATTACGGTAACAGCTGCTGCCGGCGGGACAAAGGTATATACGGTTGTGGTAACGCGCGGCGAGGAGCAGCCTAATGCGGTTGGCTCGGTGTCGGGCGATAATGGCTTGCTGCAGGCCTACCGTTCGGGTGGTAAGCTGGTGGTTAGCGTCAGCTCGCCGTCGGAGGTGTGGGTTTATAGCTTGCAGGGGACGCTGGTTAGGCGCTTG
>JAITMY010000124.1 GCA_031290755.1 Prevotellaceae bacterium | reverse complement strand
TTTGGCTGTAAGGGCTTGCCCTTATAGACGATTTGGTTGGTAACGTTGCCGGTGGTTTTTTTGCTATCCCACGTGTCGGCTTTGTCGCCGGCGAGTGCGGCGGCGTCGGTGGCGACCAGTATCTGGTATGCCTTTTGGCTTTTGCCTGACTGTCCCGACGACAGTTCCCAACTCAGGCGCGGCTGCGCCCTGTCAATGCCTAACGGATTGACCAAGTACTCACAACGCAGGTTTTCGACGGCGATGCCGTCAGCTGCGAAGGCATACCCCAGCGATAGCGCAAGGGACGCGGCGGTGAAGAGAATTTTTTTCATAGTAAGGTAAGGTTTAATGTTTTTAATGATAGCTTGCTGTTTGGGGCGACGAGCGCCTACACTGTTTTATGCCGCTCGTGCCCCTCCACGTAGATGGCGCTGAGCGGCCGCGCGGGGCACAGGTGCTCGCACGCGCCGCAGCCTACGCACCGCTCAATGTCGATAACGGGAGTCTTGGGCGACTTCGGGTCGGCGCCGAGGCGCACCAGCTGGATGGCACCCGTGGGGCAATGCCGCTCGCAGCTGGTGCACGTAACGCCGTCGTGCAGCGCCACGCAGCGCTCCTTAACCCACACCGCGTGGCCGATTTGCGTGGCCGACTTGTCCGCCGGCGTTATCCGGTCGATGGCGCCCGACGGGCACACCTCCGAGCACCGCGTGCACTCGGGGCGGCACCAGCCGCGCTCAAACGACAGCTCCGGCTGCATGAACCGCGTTAGGGCTGCCGAGGGGCGCAAAACTTGGTTGGGGCAGGCGGAAACGCACAGCTGGCACGCCGTGCACCGCTGCGCGAAGCGCCGCGCATCCAGCGCCCCGGGCGGAACCACGGGCACGGTGCGGCGCGGCGCACGCTTCGCCCCGATGAGCGCCAGCCCGCCGTCCCCCACCCGCTCGGCGGCGCTGGCAACCCCGCCAAGCGAGAGCAACGCCGCCACCGAAAGGAAATTACGCCGCCCGTTAAGCGGCAGCGCCGCTTCCTTCGTGGCGCTGCCGCCAAGCGAGAACTTCCGCGGCGCGTAGCGTAGCGCCCCCTGCTTACATTTTTCCAAGCAGCTCATGCAGGCCACGCAGCGGCTGTAGTCTATTTTATGCGCCTTGCTGTCGATGCACGACGCCTTGCAGCGCCGCGCACACTGCCCGCAGGCGTTGCACTTCTCCTCATCTATGGAAACCCGCAGCCACGCAAAGCGCGAGAGGAAGCCCAGCGCCGTGCCCACCGGGCAAATGGTGTTGCACCACGTCCGCCCGCCGCGCCACGCGAGGAAGCCAATCACCCCCAAGGTGGCGACGGCCACCAGCAACGCCCCGCCGCTCTTCAGCCACACCTCCGTGGGGTAGAATGCGTAGCTGCCCGCACGCTCGGCCAAGTACGCCAGCCCGTTGTTCCCCCACCGGTAGAGCGGCGCCAGCAGCTGGGAGGCCACGCGCCCGTAGGCGCTGTACGGCTCCAGCAGCGCAACGACGGGCGACACGCCCGCTACTAAGCAGGCGGCAAACGCAGCGAGCGCCCCCCACCGCAGCCACCGCCGCGGCAGCGCGTAGGCGAAGCGCCTTTTTTTCCGCAGACCGGACAGGCGCGAGGCGATGTCCTGAAATATACCCAGCGGGCAGAGCACCGAGCAGTAGAGGCGCCCGAACGCCAGCGTGAGCAGCACCAGCACGGCCAGCACCCCCACGTTCAGCGCCAGCAGCGCCGGCACCAGCTGCGCCTGCGCCAGCCACCCAAGCCAGCCGTGGAGCGCCCCCGTGAAGTCGAGGAACAGCCCTGTTATCAGCACAAAACAGGCGGCGGCGAGCGTAATTCGTATTTTTCGAAGCATGAAAGCCATAGTATAAGGTGTAACACATCAGAGAACTTCGAGGCGAAGGTATAAAAAAATCCGTCCGTGTCCTCTCTTTTTCACGGGAGAAAATTTCGCCTTGGGCAGCGCCCGAAGGCTACGTGGTCAGGAAGGGGAGCAGGTCGCCCTGATCCACGATGCCTACCACGCGCCCGCGCTCGTCAACCACGGGGGCGTTGTCCACCTTTTGGCGGCAGAGGATGTCGGCAGCCTCGGCGGCCTTCATGTCGGCGCGGAGAAAGGTGGGCTGGCGGGTCATCACCTCGGCGATGTTCTTTTGGAGCAGCAGGGGGTCGGCCTGAAGGTGGCGGCGCAGGTCGCCGTCGGTGAAGAAGCCGGCCAGCGCCCCGTCGGCCTCCACGATAGAGGCCGCGCCGCTGCGCGTGCGGGTCATCACGAGCAGGGCATCCTCCACGGTGGCGGTGAGGGGAGCCGTGGGGTTGCGCTCGCCGCGCTGCATGATGTCCTCCACGCTACAGGTGAGCAGGCGCCCCAGCATCCCGCCGGGGTGGAGGCGGGCGTAGTCCTCGCGCCCGAAGCCACGCAGGTGCATCAGGCACACGGCCAGCGCGTCGCCCACGGCGAGCATGGCCGCCGTGCTCGAGGTGGGGGCAAGGTTGTTGGGGCAGGCCTCGGGGAGGCGCGGCAGGGCGATGTGGGTGGTGGCGGCGGTGGCCAGCGCGGACTTGTCGCTGCTGCTCACCCCGATGACAGGGATGTGGCGGCGGCGCAGGGGGGGGAGGATGCGGTTGAGCTCGTCGCTCTCGCCGGAGTACGAGAGGGCGAGCGCCACGTCGCCGGAGGCAATCATCCCCAAGTCGCCGTGCAGCGCCTCGGTGGCGTGCACAAACAGCGCGGGGGTGCCCGTGGAGGCGAGCGTGGCGGCTATCTTCCGCCCGATGATGCCGCTTTTGCCGAGGCCTATCACGGCCACGTGGCCGCCGCAGGCGGCAATGGCGGCCACGGCGTCAACAAAGCGCTCGTCCACCGCCTCGCGGCTCTGCGCCACGGCCGCGGCCTCGGCGCGTATCGCCTCGAGGGCGACGCTCTTGATTTCTTCTCTGGTCATGATGGTGTAGATGTTTAGGGTTACGGCAGCTCGTTGCCGGCGAGCAGGGGCTTCACGGCGCGGTCTATGGCAGCGGTTTGCTCCATGAGCGCCGCGGCGCCGGCGTGGGTGAGGGAGTTGGGGCCGTCGGAGAGGGCGCGGTCGGGGTCGGGGTGCGCCTCGAAGAATATTCCGGCGATGCCAACGGCGGCGGCGGCGCGCGCCAGCACGGGGGCGAGGCGCCGGTCGCCGCCGGTGGCGCAGCCCAGGGCGCCGGGCTGCTGCACGGCGTGCGTGGCGTCGAAGATGACGGGGTAGCCAAGCTGTCGCATGATGTGCAGCGCCCGCATGTCGGCCACCAAGTCGCCGTAGCCGAAGGTGCTGCCGCGCTCGGTGAGCAGGATGCTGGTGTTGCCCGCGGCCTCAATTTTCCGCACGATGTGCTCCATGCCCTGCGGGGGGAGGAACTGGCCGCGCTTCACGTTGACCACCCTGCCGGTGGCGGCGCAGGCCTGCACGAGGTCGGTTTGCCGGCAGAGAAAGGCGGGTATCTGGAGCACGTCGGCCACCGCCGCGCAGGGTTCGGCCTGCCAAGGCTCGTGCACGTCCACCAGCGCGGGGGCGCCCAGCTCGGCCTTTGCGCTGGCAACGATGCGCAGCCCCTCCTCCATGCCCGGGCCGCGGTAGGCGCTGCCGGAGGTGCGGTTGGCCTTGTCAAACGAGGCCTTGAGGATGTACGGCAGCCCGCGCTTGTCGGCCAGCGCCTTCAGCACCCGCGCCGTGGCGAGGTAGCCCTCCTCCGATTCGATGGCGCACGTGCCGCCCACGTACGCCAGCGGCAGCGTGTTGGCGAGGGCGATGCTCTGCACGTAAACTGTTTTTTGGTTGACCATTACCGTAGCTTTTCTTTTCGTTAACATATTACAAGG
>JAITMY010000080.1 GCA_031290755.1 Prevotellaceae bacterium | reverse complement strand
CTGCGAAAACCAGCCCGCCATGATGCGCCCGCAGGGTGGCCAGCCCATGCCCGACAGCCAGCCGATGAGCAGCATGAACAGAAAGATAAGCGCCATGTTTTGCGTGAAGGCCGTGGCGCGAAAGGGGATGAAGCCCACGCCCACCATCAGCAGCGCGGAGAGGATAAGCCCCACGACCAAGAACTTGCGGGCGTCGCTCCGGTCGGAGATGCTGCCCATGATGAACTTGCTGAAGGCGTAGGCGATGGAGATAGCCGAGCCGGCGATGCCCACGCTCGCCTTGTCCAGCAGGCCTGCGCTTATCATGTCGGGCGCGGCCAGCGACAAGTTTTTTCGCACCAGATAGTAGGCGGCGTAGCCCACAAAGGCGCCCAAAAACACCTTCAGGCGCATGGCCTTGTAGGTGCGGTCTATCTGCTGGGGCGCGATGCGCGGCTTAGGCGCCGGCGGCGACAAGAATTTCCACATGGCCGCTTACCATTTATCGTTGATGATGTAGCCCTGCGCCAGCGCCGTAAACGCCTCCACCTGCTGCCGCTGCCACGCCTCGTCGCGCCCCAGCTCCTTGGCAACGATGGCGGCCACGGCAGGCGCGGCGGCCACGGCAGCGCGGGCGTCCACGTACAGCAGGCGCACGCGGCGCGCCAGCACGTCCTCTACCCCACGCGCCATTTCGTGGCGCACGGCCCACACCACCTCGGCGGCAGTGTAGGGGTGCTGGGGGTGCAGCCGCTCCGCCAACGCCGGGTGCAGGGCTGCCAGCGCGTGAATGGCCGGCTCGTCGCTGCCGTAAACGTACAGGTGGTTGGTCAGGTCGGGGCGCGGGCGGTAGCCGTGCACGTGCAGCGCTTTGGTTCTACACTTTTGGGGCGGCGCCAAGCCCAGCTGTATAGCCTTATCCAGCGTGTCCTCCGCCATGCGGCGGTACGAGGTCCACTTGCCGCCGGTGATGGTGATGAGCTTGTGGGGCGAAACAATAATCTTGTGCCCGCGCGACAGCTCCTTGGTGCTCTTGCCCTCTTTTTTGGGCGCTGCCAGGGGGCGCTGCCCCGCAAACACCGACAGGATGTCGGAGTACTGCGGCGGCTGCTCGAAGTAGAGCGCCGCCGTGCCCAGAATAAAGTCCACCTCCTCCTTCAGCGGCCTTGGCTCCAGCTCGGACACGGGGCGCATGATGTCGGTGGTGCCCACCACCACCTTGTCGTGCCACGGGACGGCAAAGAGCACCCGCCCATCGCTCGTTTTGGGGATCATCACGGCGTAGTCGCTCGGCAGAAACTTCTTGTCAAACACAAGGTGCACCCCTTGGCTGGGGGCGACCATTTTCTTGTGCTCGGGCGCGTCCATCGCCATCACGTCGTCCACAAAAATGCCCGCGGCGTTGATAATGCAGCGCCCCTTCAGCTCCACCTCGGCGCCCGACTCTGCATCGGTAAACCTCACGCCCGAGGCGTTCCCGCTTTCGTCGTGCAGCATGGCGGTTACCTTGGCCTTGTTGAGCGCCACGCCGCCGCGCTCCACGAGCGTTTGCGCAAGGTTGATGGCCATGCGCGAGTCGTCGAACTGCCCGTCGTGGTAAACCACGCCGCCCTTCAGCCCCTTTTTAATGGTCGTGGGCAGGCAGGCCTTCACCTTCTTTGCCGAGATGAAGCGGCTGCGCCCGTACCCGAACCCCAGCGACAGGAGGTCGTAGAACAGCAGGCCAACAAAGTAGAGGACGTTGTCCCAGCGCCGGTAGTTGGAGATGACGAACGCTTGGTCTTTCACCAAGTGCGGCGCGTTGCGCTTCATGCGCCCCCGCTCGCGCAGCGCCTCCAGCACCAGCAGCACGTCGCCGCGCTGGAGGTACCTCACGCCGCCGTGCACCAGCTTGGTGCTCTTGCTGGAAGTCCCCTTCGCAAAATCATCCATCTCCAGCAGCGCCACCTTGTAGCCGCGGCTGACGGCATCCAGCGCCACGCCTAAACCCGTAGCGCCACCCCCTATAACTATGCAGTCCCACAGCGTATTCTGCTTTTGTAGCTGCACCAACATTTCATTCCTATTCATACTCTTACATTTACTTGCATAATACAATGAAAGAAAACAAAAACAAAGCAAATCGATAAATAAAGAAACAAATATACATCCAATTTGATACAATGCAAAATAATTGCGTTAAAAAATTATAGAAGGTTGATATTTTTCTATTTTTACTATATATTCGTGCTCAATAATTAATTGTAATAAAAGCAGATGAGTACCGACAAAAAATCCATCGCGTGGCGACACAACCACATCCTTAGCCGCCTGCACCAAGAGAGCGAAATCAGGATGACAGACTTGTGCAAGAGCCTTGATGTCTCGCCCGTTACCATCCGCAAAGACGTGCGGCTGCTGGAGGAAAAGAAGCTGCTGTTCCACACGCACGGCAGCATTAGCCTCACCGACCCCTACCTCACGCAAGACCTCAACGTGATTGAGAAGGAGTCCATTATGATGGACGAAAAGCTGCGCATTGCCCAAAAGGCCGCCATGCTGGTGAACGACAACGACGCTATCATTGTCGCCTCGGGCACCACCGTGCTCTTTCTTGCAAAGCTGCTCGACGCCAACAAGCACCTCACCGCCATCACCCCGTCGCTCAACATCTCCCTTGCGCTGTGCAACAACCCGAACATTGAGGTCATCCAGCTCGGCGGCATTGTGCGCAAAACCTCTACCTCGGTCAACGGGCCGTTTCTCCGGCAAATGCTCTCTCAGTTTTCGTGCAGCAAGCTGTTTCTGGGGGTCGATGGCATTGACTTGGCGCACGGGTGCACCACCAGCAGCATCATGGAGGCCAACGCCAACCAGTACATGATGGAGGCCGCGCAGCGCACCGTTATCCTGACCGACTCCTCCAAGTTTGGCAAGCGTGGCCTTGGGCGCATTTGCCACTTCAACAAGGTGCACCAAATCATCACCGACGATAAGGTGCACGAAAAGTACGTCAAAGATTTAGAGGAGATGGGCGTAGAGGTAACCATAGTCTAACTTACCCCGAACGGCGCTTCGCTTGCTCAAGGTTCTCCACGTTTATTTCACTTCAAACTCTTTCAAAGCTCCACCCGCAGCGGGTTACGCAGCAGGCGCTTCTGCTGGGTGGAGTAGCCGAAAAAGGCCTTGGCATCCTTCATCTGCCACCACTCCTCCTTTTCGGAAGCTGCCCAAAAGTGGTAGCTGAACTCGCTCCGGCCTTCGGGTCGCAGCAGCAGCAGGTGGTTCACCCTATCGATGGTGTCGCGGAGGTAGCAATCTGCGGGGGCGAGCACCGCCAGCCCAACGGTTTGCAGGCCGTACTTCACCGTGTCGTTCACCGGAAAGCCGGTGCCCCACATGCAGGCCATGCCCTCGCGGTCGGAGAAAAACTCCGAGGCCTGCTTCATTTTCTGCACGCCGGTGCAGAGCCGCACGCCTGCCGGTAGGGGCTTGCCGCAGAGCACCCGCACCTCCACGTCGCGGTGGCCGGCGTAGGTGATGTGGCGGCAGGTGAGGTTGAGCGAGTCGCCCGCGTACATCCAGCGCTCCACGCGCATGTCCACCACCGTGCGCAGCGGCCCCGCGGCCACAATGCGCGCCTCGCGGTTGCCCACGGGCGCAATGTGAAGCGCCTTCGCGCCGTCCCATCCCTTGAGCGTGCCCACGCCCACGCTGCCCTGCACGAGCAGCACGTCGTCGCCGAAGCCGCGCTCCAGCTGCTCGTCGGTGGGGTACCAGCGGCTGGCGTCGAGCTCCAGCTGGCGGTGGCGCTTGCCGTACACGTCGATGGTTTGCTTCTGGTCAAAGTAGGCGCGGTAGGCCACCAGCTCGGTTTCCCACGCGGGGCCGTGGTGGTGCAGGCTGTTGTAGAGGTTGCCCGTGGGCGACGACACCGAGGCGGTGGGCGTAACGCCGCTCGCGTCTTTCAAAAAGAGCTGGGCGTGCACCCGCCCCGCGGGGCAGGGCGGCGCGGAGGTGTCGCCGAGCACGAGGCGGAGCTGCTTCACCTCGCCGCCCTTCATGTCGAGCAGAAACGACAGCTCGTCGGCCTTGCCGTCGCCGTCGAAGTCGTCGAGCTGGGCGCAGAGGCGCGTGGCGCCCTCGTACACGGCCAGCGCCCCCCCGTTGTAGCGCGGGATGCGGGCGGCGGCAATGGCCACGGGTTCGCCCGTGCGCGCCTCGCCGAGCGGGTTGGTAACCGTAAGGGTTAGCTCGGCAGCAGCGGCGTGCCCCCCTGCAAGCGCGGCGATGGCCGCCAGCGAAAGTAATTGTTTTTTCATTTTTTTATCGTGTTTTTTTAGGTTGGCAATCTTTGCCTGCCGAAGGTTATCCAGCACATGCGCAGCCACGTGAAGGCAAACAGGTATAGCTCCAGCGACAGCGTGTCGAAGATAAAGCGCATGATAAAGGGTGGGCACAGCAGGTCAACCGGCACCACGGCAAAGACCACGAAGTTGAGCCAGAACAGCCACCTGTCCAAGCGCGTGGGCGTGATAGTCCAGTACCAAAGCATGTAGCCCGCAAGCGCAATCACGTAGGTGTGCTTCTCTGCTATGATGCTGAAAAGGATAACCCAGCCCATCAAAATGCCCAAGGCCTGTGCGCGAAATGCCACGCTGGCATACTTTCTGCGGCAGCACAGCAGCAGCGCGGCCAAGCCGGCAAGCGTGGCCAGCTGCACGTAAACGGCATACGACGGCGCAGCGTAAAAGAACGGACGTAGGTAGAATATGGTCTGCCAGCCGCCGTGCGTGTCTTTGTTCATCGTCAGGGCGTTTATCCACGTTTGGTAGTAGCCGGGCAGCTCGGCCAGCGGGACTTTCAGGGCGGGCAAGAGCAGGAACACCACCGCCACCACCGCGGCGTAGCCCATGTTTCGCCACAGCTTGGGGTAGCACAGCAGCAGGCCCAGCTGGAAAATGCCGTACACCTTGGTAAACGCCGACAGCATTATCAGCAGCACGGCCCACAGGTAGCGCTCGCGCTCCAGCAGCGAGAAGGCAAAGATGAAGATGCAGGCGATGATGGGGTTGTACTGAAACGAAAGCTGCGTGCAGAACAGCACCAGCGCGGTGAAAAGGAACGTGTAGCATTTCTGCTGGTGCGTGTATCGCTTGGCGGGCAGCGAGAATATGGACAGGAAGTAGAGGGTGAAGCACGTGAGGTTCCACGCAACCGCGGCAACCGGCGCAGGCAGCAGGATAAACGGCGCAAAAATTATGTTGAACAGGGGGCCGTAGATAAACACATCGCTCCACTTTTCCAGTATCCGCTCGCCGCCTGCGCCAAGGTAGGGGCAAAGCCCGTCCCAAAACATGACCGTCGCCTCGTAGAAGCGCATAAAGTTCAGGTTCCTGCCGCGCAGCACCTCCAGCAGCGACAGCGTAAGCACCAGCGCAACCCCCACGAGGTACAGGTTGCGCTTGCTGGTAAAGAAGCGGTGTAGCTTTTGTTTCATCTGTAGAGTTTATGTAATCCCCTCGCCTTTTACTTTAAATGTCTCTGCGAAGATAATACATTTTTCTTTCTACCAACAAAAAAAATACGCTAAGGCAGCGCCAAGCGGAAGCCGACAGCGCTGCTGCGGTAGCCGGGGCTGTCGTGGGCGCGGTCGGCAACGCGGCAGTTCGCATCGCCGGGGCTCCAGCTGCCGCCGCGCAGCACGCGGGTAGCGCCGGCGGAGGCGCCCGTAGGGTTGGACTGCGCGGCGCTGCCGTAGCTGCCGTACCAGTCGCTGCACCACTCCCACACGTTGCCGCTCATGTCGTAAATGCCCAGCTCGTTGGCGACTTTGGCGCCCACGGCGTGCGCTTTGCTGCCCGAATTGCCGGAGTGCCACGCCACATCGCCTATAGCATCGCTGCCGCTGTACTTGGTGGCCGGAGCGCCGCTACCGCCACGCGCCGCATACTCCCACTCGGCCTCGGTGGGCAGGCGGTAGCGCTTGCCCGTCAGCTGGTTGAGCTTGGCAATAAACTTCTGCGCATCCTTCCAGCTCACGCCGTAGGCAGGGTAATCATCGCCTGCGCCGAGGAAGGGCGAGGGCGCACTGCTGCTGTCGGGCCAGCTGCCCATCACCGCCAGCCACTGCGCCTGCGTTACCTCGTACTTGCCGATTTTGAAGCCGCCTACGGTTACGCTATGCGGCGGCTTCTCGCTACCGTAGCAGTCGTCGCCCTGCTCCGAGGTGCAGCCCATAAGGAAGGTGCCGTCGGCCACCTGCACCATTTCCGGCTCGTAGGGCTGCGCGGCGCTTTGTGCGCAGGCCCGATGGGCTGCGGCTACCGTCATCGCGGCCACAGCAGCCGCTAAAAACATTTTTTTGTTTTTCATAAATAAAATATAGAATTGTTTATGCCCGCTGCTTGTGGGTGCGGGCTTGCCCATGTGGGGGGGGTGGGCGCCACCAACGTGGCGCTGCGGGGCGGTAGCCGCAGCAGCAGCCACCACCTCGCAAGCCAGCAAGGCGCGTTCAAAGAGTGCTTATTATTGTGAAATAATGTTAACGTGGGGGGGTAAAAATCGCTATAACCCTTTGTGGTATTGGGTTACAGAAGATGTCGTAAGTGCTAAATTTCCCCATTTTGTTTTGCTTGATAAATGACAAAAATGAATGCACAAAGATAGTGCAATTTTTTAAACCACCAAATTTTAGTAGCGGTCAAACTATCAAAATTATTTCCCCCTACTCCACCAGCTTAATTTCCACCCTTCTGTTCATCCTACGGTTGGCCTCGCTGGTGTTGGGTATCTGTTTCGGCCTTGCTGACGGTGGCGATGCGCGCGGCGGCTTCCGGGGCGGCCTCGCGGACGGCGACAAATACCGTATCCACCATCCGCACCGTGTCGCGCCCGCAGCAGGTAAGCGCCTGCGCCGCGAGCAGCGTATCTATGGCCGGCTTGGGCCCCGCGCTGAACCGTGCTTGCAGCGGGATGTTGAGAAAGCTGGCCTGCTGCACTTCGTGGTGCCCCGCGAGGATGGCGTGCAGGTCAAACAGGTAGCCGTAGCGGTTGCGCAGGCCGGTGGTGGTTAGCTCCGCGCCGTTGACCTCGGCGGAGGCGCGGTGGAAGGACAGCCCTACGCCCGTAACCACCCCCCAGCGGTCGCTGAAGTGGTAGGCGTAGCCCAGCCCCACCTGCCCGCCCGCGCCCTCCGCGCTGCTGCCCACCGCAGGGCTGTAGCTTAGCGTGGACAGCCCGCCCCCGCCAAATACGCTAAGCTCGTGGCCGCTTAGCGCCGCGGTAAAAATAGAAAATAGTGGCCGCTTCATCGTCTTTGTTGTTTATTGCTGTTACTTATCTACTGCTTCACCACCTTGGCCGCCCTGCTCCCTACTTTCACGATGTAGGTGCCCGGGGGCAGGTGCGCAATGTCGATGGTGGTGAGGTCGCCGACCACGGGGTGCGTGGCCACCAGCACACCCAGCAGGCTATAGACCTCGGCCACGTCGCCCGCCTTTCCCTGCTCGCTGGCAATGGTGAGCTGCCCGCCGGTGGCGGGGTTGGGGTACACGCGCAGGGGTGCGTAGCCCGCCTCGCCTACGGCGGTGGACATGGCCACCACGTGGGGCGTGGAGGTGAGCGTACCGCGCTCAACGGTCTCCAGCGCGAAGGTGTAGGAGGCGCCGGGCGTCAGCTGGTCGGTGAGGTTGACGCCCGCGGAGTA